>CAZGVZ010000258.1:0-6453 GCA_964529145.1 uncultured Fibrobacteraceae bacterium
ATCGTAAGCCCGACAGCTCCCGGAATCAGACGGATCGGGACGCGACAGTAAAGAGTCATCATGCAGACAGGCGCGGCTATTATGAAGCGCTCGGGCGTAATTGACATGCGGGCATGCCCTGAAATCAGGCGCCTCTCAGGACTGGAGTGCAAAAAAACGTCTTTTCCGCGTCAGCGTGATTTATATTTACCCCATGCCGCGGCAACGCGGTCCCTCTTCGGATTCCGAACGCGACAGGCACGCTCCAGTTTCCAGGAGGTCTTATGTCCAAACTGTCTCCATTCATCGCTTCCGGTATTTCACTCATTCTGACCGCTTCGGTTTTCGGAGACCAGACGATCGTTTCCGGATCGCAGCCAGCGGGATCCGGTGATTCGAAATCCGCGGTTTCCACTGCGATGGCGGGCCCGAGCGAAACGGAAAAAGCACTCGCGGCTGAATCCGAAGCGTACTGCAGAAGTACCGCATCGACTAAAGTGACTCCACAGATGATCATGGATAAAGTAAAGGAAGCGGGTGCGCTCCTCGAAAAGGAGGGTTCGAATTCACTTGGGAAATTTCAGGGGAAGGGCAGCCCGTTCATTTTCGCCGGAACCTACCTCTGGATCAACGATTTCGATGGAGTCATGCTCATGCACGCCATGAGTCCGGTCATGAACGGAAAGAACCATCTTGAGCTAAAGGACAAGAACGGCAAGTTCTTTTTCGCGGAAATGATAAAAATATGCAAAGGAAAGGGCGAGGGCTGGATCGATTATTACTGGCCGAAGCCCGGTGAGAAGGAGCCCACCCTCAAGGTGGGATATGTCCGTAAGGCAAGATGCGACGGCAAGGATGTGGTGGTTGGCTGCGGAGTATACGATCTTACCATGGCGGATGTCGAAAAGACTCTCGCGGCGAAACCGACGAATACCCCAGAGGCGAAAACGGCACCTGCGTCTGTGAAGGCGAAACCCGCGTCGATAGAGTAGGCAAACCGGAAAACCGATCAAACTGCCACGGCTAAAAACCGTGGTCCGGCTTGAGCGGGCGAAGCGGTACAATAGAGTGCGCTGCACTGGACTCCTTACGCTTGAAGAACGGAAGTGATACATGGACGCCTTCGCCCGAAGTTGCCGCCCTGCCCTACGGCCCCGAGTCCGTGGTCAGCTTTGTGAAAACACCAAAGGGATTACACAATGATTCTTATGAGGCAGGTAATGGCAGCAGAAGCGATGGGAGCCCGAAAATCCCGCACACGCTCTTCACGGGCTAACAGGGAAGAATTCAAAGACAGGACATGAAGTATAGTGTCCTGCCGCAGCCACTCCAGAATCACGCTGTGGCGGAATCGTGTCTATTTCACTCTGGTGGTGGTGCGCGTCGGCTGTCCGCCTCCTCTGACCAGCCTGGTGCCCGAGGCACGGAGGAGTTCCGGAGGAAAATGCGCAGTAGCGATGTGCGACGACTGTATGGAAGCAGCCCTTGCACCGCGCAGGTCGAACAGTTCCACTCTTCCATCATGCTGCCGGTAGGTGCTGGAAGGCGTTGTCCAGGGCCCTATTCCAATGACGTAAGGTTCACTCCTGAACCGCACGGGAAAGGCGATATCGACAGATACCGGATTCTCAAGGAACGCGAGCAGGGAATCATGACATGGCTTTGGTTCGAAGTTACCGTCGTAAAGAAGCGGGGTTCCGCTGCTCCGCCATGAGTCCCTGTCGGATACTCCCCAGACAAGAAGCGTTTTGAACCGTGGAATTTCGAAGGCCGCCCTTAGATACATTCTGTAATTGGCACCCTGCAGCGCTCTGTCGCTTGATTCGATATCCAGTTCCGTTATGGCTATATCGAGCCCGAGTTCCGTGAACCTTTCGAAATTACGCTTCATGTTGTCATAAATAATCGGCAGGTCTTCGAATTTGAAGGCGGATTCGTGGCACTGGAATCCCACGCCGTGGATCGGAATTCCGTTGGCGAGCATGCGTTTCACCTTGCTGAGGAGAGAATCCGATTTGGCGCAGAAAAAAGTGGTGGAAAACTCATTCAGGTAAAGTTTGCAATCGGGATCCGCCGCATGCGCCCAGACGAACGCGGAGTCGATGTAATCCTCGCCGATGACCGTCTGCCACGGATTGTTCTGCGTCCTGTACGCTCCGGTTCCTTCAGCCGCGAAAGGTTCGTTGACCACATCCCACTGGAATACCTTTCCCTTGTAGTGATCAACGACTTTTTCGATGTGGAATTTCATGTTCGCGAGCAGCGTATCGCGCGGGCCCTGTTGGAGCCATGAGGAGTTCTGAAAATACCATATCAGCGTATGGCCGCGTACCTTCATATCGTTCGCGATCGCAAAATCGACGACCTTGTCGGCGGTCGAAAAATCGTAGTAGCCTTTGGACCTGGTAAGATTTTGTGATTTCATCGCATTTTCGCACACCAGTGTGTTGAATTCGTTTTTCACGATCTCATTGTGGATTGTCGATGAGCCTCCGGAATTGGTGATATACGACTCCCTGATCGCGATCCCGATGTTGAGGCCTATCCTATCCGCATACGTACGGATCGTTTCCTCGGCATCTACGGTGAAAATCATCAGGGTGAACAAGAAACAGCTCATTTTGATGCGAAGCATGGTTAAATCCTCAAGGAACCGAATTGAAATACTATCTTGGTTATCTAAAATATGAAAAAGAACAGCGATGCCCGAAAAATAATTATCGATACAATCACCTTCGATGTTTTTCAGTGCCGAAGAGGAACATCAGGGTTCATGGGATCTTCAGGTAGATCTCGTTCTGAATATAACGTAGTTTTCACACGGTCCACCGTCTTTTCCTCAGGTTGTCGAAAACTTCCGCGAGCGATTCGATGATGGCGAGTGCGTGTTCCAGTTCCATGGCAATTTCCCCCTCAAGCCTGCAATAACAATAGTCATAAAGGTGGAAAAGAGTTCTGGACGTAGCGTCGTTTCCTTTGAGCGAGCGCTGCAGGAGCGCCAGAATGTTTTGTGCCTTGTCCAGGACAGGACGCCGGAAGGCCCTTTCATCCAAAAGCGCCTGCCGAAGCAGTACGGCGCACCGTGAATGAAGCATGCATACGAGCCCGCTTACCGGAGCGGTTTCGACCTGGAGACGGGTGTATTCCCGAATCGTACAGGACAGGTTCGGTTTCATGAGCTACGATATCTGATAAGGTATTGTCAGACCGGTTACCCGAGGATTCCCAGAATATAGCTCCGGTTCATGTCGCCGAACCGGCCGAAGGCTCTAACTCCACCTTCCCGCAGAAGCTGCTGTCGAACCAGTTCCGCAATGCCTTCAGCCATATCCTGATCACGGAGCGCCGATTCGGCCGCCTGGGTATTGATCGTCGATATCGAAAGATTGTCGACCGCGGAAATGAAGCGGTTGATTGTCGCTCCGATTCCGGCTCGCTGTTCATGCAGCGATTCCAGCGCCGAATCGACTGCGGAAAGAGCCTCCGTCGCCCCGGCTGATGTCGCTACCGATGTGCCCGAAACCTCTGAGACCGACGATGTGTAATCTATTGCGGGAAGCGTAACCAGGTCTTCCGCCTGAGAGCCGGCATGAACCGATGCGACGCCGGAGGCCAGGTCGGTCCCATCCGCAGCGTGAAGCCCGTTGTAATGAGATTCATGTGCGACTCTGTCGATCTCAAGGGTGAGCGCCCGGTACTCGTCATCCAGGGAAACCCGGTCGGCATCGCTCAGTGTATCATTCCGTGCTGCGAGGGCAAGTTCCCGTTGTCGCTGCAGAATCTCTGAGATCCGTGAGCCCGAGCCGTCGGCGATGGAGAGTGCGGACGCGGCATCCTGCAGATTTTGCGACGCCACTTTGAATCCGCGCACATCACTCTCCAGAATTTCGGCTATCCCCAGTCCGGCCGCGTCGTCCGAAGCGCGATTTATGCGTCGGGCATTCGAAAGCTTTTCAAGCATTTTCTGAAGCAGACGGTCGTTTTTTTTAAGGGCATTTGTGCTCTTTTGCGGATCAAATGCACGATTGAGGCTTCCGCTTCGCTCCACCTTCATGACGCACCTCCCTTGTGTTCCTCTGCATAACTTCCCCGATATGTTCTATCGGTTTTTTTCAGGAAAACTTTAATGAAATCTACCGCCTGGGTCTCCTCTTCTCTCCACTGCACTACTGCAGGCCTGATTCGATGAGACAGGACCGCCCCATTTCGACCGGTCTCCTGCACGATTCTGAGGCACAAGCCCTTCAGGGCGAGTTTCCTTTTACTATTTTTGCACAGTGGATGGGACGTTCGAGCGTTTTACCTGTCCCGGGAAAAGAGTGATCGCACGGTGGCCATGTTTTAAACCTTATTCGGAGGTTAATGTACGATGAAATGCGCAGCAGCAGCGGGCAGAACTGGTTCGCAGGCGCGAAGGGGCAATATCGATCCGGTGATACGCCGGAAGCGGCTACGATCCAGTTATTCCGTTGTCCACGAAGCAGATCGCGTAACGGGATCGTCCGATCACCTGCCTCGGTAAGAGAGGACAATGTGATCCCTATGGGATTTCATCAAGGGGACCCCTTGTCATACGCCTGGTCTGGATCTTTTTCTCCCGGGCTCATTAAGACACGGAATTCAAGAGGTGCCCTTGAGCCGCATTCCTGTGAAGGTCTAATATAGAGTATGAATAAAAATACGCCCCCACGCTTCGTTCCTCTCCATCTGCTTGTTTCGGTTCTGATAAGCGGAGCGGTGCGACAGTCCTTTCCAAGGGATCCGATCGAATTCATCTTCGATGCGCCTAAGTCGATCTACAGCGATGCACGTATGACCGAAATGGAACTTGCGCATGGTATCGGTGTCCGTGGAGGATACAATCCCTACATAGATCAGTCACTGTGGGCGATCAAGAGAGAGGCAGGGGGGCCGCTGCGTTTTTATTATCGATCCATGCTGCACCAGAGTTATCACGAGGGATTCATCCGGGACCGCTCCTTTTTCGGAAACGTGGTTTCCTCCACACTTTACTTTAGAGAGTACACCAACTCTTCGAAAAATCCAATGCGCAACCGGACGACAGGAGTGAGATGGCCGACCGGCATTAAAGGACACGCAGGGGCGCCTTACGATCAGGTGGAGTTCATTCCGAACGTGTATGCGGTTTCTCCCCGGGAACTCCTTGGTTTCGTCCATGTGGAGCGTCATCCCTACACGACGCTGATAGATTTCAAAAAAAGTTCCCGCATCGTCGACCGTTGCTATTCCGTGGGAATCGCATGGTCCGGCGACAGTGGATGCACCTGGACCTATTGCGGTGATATCGTGCTCCCCTTCTGGGACGGTATCGATGACGTGATCACGCTTCCGAACGGAAAAAAGCATACAGTGTTCAGCAACATAGGTGGAATACCATATACCATCACGGAATACTCCGGTTCGGGACAGATGTTGAACGTTTATTTCAACGAGACTCCACGAAGGGAGCAGTACCATTACCCCGCGATTGCCCGTGCCCCGCTGGATTCGGTGTTGTACCATGCCCGGCGCGGCAGGGTGGTGAACGATCACTGGAAGAAACGGGCCTTTGGAGGGTGGACTGGAGCTCTACATGGACTGGCTGGACCTCTTCTGGATGCGGAGTCGCCGTATCGTCTTTTTGATATGCATTCGGACGCGACATTCTGCCGTGAAACCGGGACATACCTCATGACGGTCAACTCTTTCGACCTCACGCTGTATCCGGATTCCATCACATATTCCCTGCGTCTCTATTCATCTGTAAATGGCATCGACTGGAAGCTGGAAACGACGCTCGATCATTCCTCAGCGTATCAGCCCATGTACTCATCTTTCATTTCGGAATCCAAAGGGGCGACTATCGATGATCACGAGGTCGGGGGAGAGTTCAACATCCTCTATATTCGACGCCCTGTCGGCAGGGACAGTGAAACCGATCTCTATTCGATCACGGTCCATGCCTCCCGTAAACGATCTTCAGGCCTGGCCGAAAAGAAATGAGGGTATCGAAAAGGAATCCGGAACGGTCCCATACGGTTCCAGGCTCCCTCGAACTGCTTGCACCCGGAGGGGACCCCGACTGCGTGAAAGCGGCTATACTCGCGGGCGCGGATGCCGTGTATTGCGGGCTGGCCGGGTTCAACGCACGTATGAGGGCAGGAAATATTCCACTGCGACAACTCCCGGAGCTGGTTACGCTCGCACATCAGCACGGGGTGAGGATCTATCTCACGCTAAACACATTGATCCTGGAACACGAGTTCGATGCGGTGATTCATCTGCTTGCCGAAGCGGTGCGATGCGGTATCGATGCGGTAATCGTCCAGGATCTCGGTTTACTTTACCTCATCGGAAAGCTTTTCCCCAGTCTTGACCTGCATGCCTCCACTCAGATGACGACCCACAACACCGGACAGATTGCTTTGCTTGCCGGCGCCGGAGTGGTCAGGGCAAATCTCTGCCGGGAGCTTT
>CAZGVZ010000259.1:0-6426 GCA_964529145.1 uncultured Fibrobacteraceae bacterium
CCTTCTTCGGAAAGACTGACGGTTAAAGTAGAAATTTCACGTGATTCTTTCCTTACTTTATTCAAGGCTTCCATGGCTATAGTCATCATCTGCAATTGATAACTGTGCAGCACACCTACCGGAACGTCAAGTTCCGGTGTTACAAACTTATCGTTTAAAACATAGGCGCCTAATTCATTTTTTGTAAACTGTAGAAGATGGGTACGAAGCAGAGAGCTGCGAGACATTTCCTGGTTTCCTCCGTCCGTGTTTTCTACTTATTTTTCCGTCTCTTGTTTTCGATAATCCTTTTATCCGACGAGTTGTAAAACCACATCATTCAGAACTGGGGGGGGGTCAACCTATCCAGATAATTTGCATTTTAGTTTTAAAGTGTTATATTTATAGTAGTAATGGCATATTTATCTATATAATACTATTATTATAACATTATGAAGGCAGCATCTAAACAATATATCGAGCGTATTGCCGAAATAATGAAGAAAAGGCGCATTTCGCTTGAACTGAAACAGTCCGAAGCGGCCTCAAGGGCAGGATTAAGCCTGGGAACGCTTCGGAAATTCGAACAAACCGGAGAAATAAGTCTCGAGCGATTTCTCAAGCTTTGCAGACTCTATCGGATGGATGATAAAATCATGGCATCGGTCGAGCGACGTGACTGGTGGGCTTTGGAAGAGATAAAAAAAGCGGAAACAAAGAAAACGGTGCGATGAGCAGCATACATGTCCACATCGATTTTGGGGATAATAATTACAGGGTAGGGGAGCTTTATGCTTCCGCCGATCTTGGCCGCCATGTATTCAGGTATGACCCTGAGTTTGCTTCTTCTGGTTTACAGATCTCCCAATCCCATCTTCCCCTTGGCGATAAAACCTTCATTGCCCAGAAGAACAGTGGCTTTTATGACCTGCATGGCGTATTCGCCGACAGTCTTCCGGATACCTGGGGACGCAGGGTTCAGGATGCCGAATTCATCAAGATAGGCATCATGGAACCCACGGCTCTCGAGCGGCTCGCTTTTATTGGTAAATGCGGCATCGGGGCGCTTCACTATCATCCCGCACGGACATTTCCAAAGGGGGATGATGTAGTACGCCTTGCGGATCTCCGCAAGGCTGCCCAGAGAATTCTTGAGGGTGATGTAGACGATATTTCCGAGCAACTCCTCAAGAGCGGCGGATCGGCCGGCGGTGCGAGGCCGAAGTTTCTTGTCGATATCAAAGAAAACAATGTCCGGGAATTACGCTATACACATGGCAAGTATTCCGATGGATACGTTCCTGTGATTCTCAAGGTACCAAATACCGAACAGGGCCAAGATCAATACCAAAGGATCGAATACGCATATTCTCAAATCGCACGCAATGCGGGTCTGGATATTCCCGATAGTTACCTTATGACGGGAGAAAAATCCGATCGTGCATTTTTTGCCGTGAAGAGATTCGATATCAAGCCGGACGGAAGCAGATTGCATGTCCATACTCTTTCCGGTATTCTCAATATCGATTACCGGGAAACCAATCCGGACTCAAGTACGTTCTTACGCGCTATCGATGACATTACCCGTGACCACCGTCAGGTCATCGAAGGTTATCGCAGAATCGTTTTCAACTACATAGGTTCCAATAAAGACGATCACGCCAAGAATTTCAGCTTTCTCATGGATCATAAGGGAGAATGGTCTCTTTCTCCTGCTTACGATATAGGTTTTTCGAAAGGTCAAAATGACCTCCATCAAATGAGGCTTGGTGATAAATTTCGCAATGCCGAGGCGAGAGACTTCCGATCTCTCGCAAGAGATTTCGATATCCCAAAGTGGGATAAAATCCTCGATCAAACATTCTCGGCATTCGAGAAATGGCCTGCGATCGCAAAAGAAAATGGCGTACCCGGCAAATACATCGAAATGATCGATAAAAAACTCAGGGAAAACAGTAGAAGAATCGAAAAAGGACTCGGCAGAGGCGTGGAATTATGACGTCCTTCCCGCCCTGAAGGACGAGGACTCCCGGCTTATGCGGCTTTCGCCGCGTTTTGCTGATGGGTTTCCTGCTTTATCGGAGCCCCAACGGAGCTTCTCTACAGGCGGACACCGCGAAATGCGTGCATGCGGCGAAGAACTCAAAACGAGCTTCACGTCTGGACCGAGCCGAAAACCCACTTTTATCTGAAAATACTGCTCACGATGTAGTATTCTTCAGTAACGGATAATTTGATCGAATCATCGTCGATTAACAACAGATGAACAGACAGGCCGCACGGTCCGGGAGCCGGGAAAGTTTGCCCCGGCATCGTCGTAACCTGTTGGAAAAAGATCAATAAGAGGGTACAATGAACGTCAGTCTCCCGATGAGTTACATCTCCGCCATCCTCGTTCATATTGGCCGAAAAGGAAACCGTGATGTCGAACGACTATGTCCATGGGTATACCGATAGGGAATCCCTGCGCCTCGAGGATCAGGCCAACTGCCTGAGCGAACTCATCCATCATGACACGATCTTTCCCGATGGATCGCTTATTCTCGAAGCAGGATGCGGGGTAGGGGCGCAGACCAGGATCGTGGGGCAAAAGAATCCCGGATCGAAACTGATTTCGATTGATCTTTCAGATGAATCGCTGCGAAAGGCAAAAGCGCTCATCAGGGAGTCGGATATCACTAACGTCGAATTCCGGCGAGAAGATATTTTCGACCTGAGTTTTCCGGACGACTGCTTCGATCACATCCTGGTCTGTTTCGTCCTGGAGCACCTTCCCGATCCTCCGGCCGCGCTGAGGTCATTGAAGAGAGTGTTGAAAAAGGGAGGAAGCGTCACGCTGATCGAGGGGGATCACGGCTCCGCTTATTATTATCCATATAGCAAATATGCGCAGGAGATAATCGACGCCCAGATAACCCTGCAGGCGAAAAGCGGCGGCAATGCCCTGATCGGCCGCTGTCTCTATCCGCTTCTGGTCGAATCGGGTTTCGAAATGTGCAGGGTCTCTCCCCGCATGGTGTATGTGGATTCGAGCAGGCCGGAACTGGTCGAAGGGTTCACGAAAAACACCTTCACCGCAATGATCGAGGGAATACGGGAGAAGGCGATCTCAGATTTACTCGTCAAGGAGGAGGATTTCGACCGGGGAATCCGCGATCTGTACCGGACCGCATCGGATGACGGCGTGTTCTGTTATACCTTTTTCAAGGGAACGGGTCGCAAGGCCGGAGTCTGAATCATGCGGCCTGCCCGTTCCGGGACATATCTCTTCTCGCGCGCCTAATGTCCCGGCCATACTCAAACTTCTTTCCTCGTTATCCGGAACCTCGACCCATGAGGCTTCCCCGATGCCTTGTGCTTGTCTGCTGCAGCGGGTGGATTTATTTTTGAGGTTGAAGGGATTGTTGCTGCGTTTCGCAACTCACCGGAAAACAAATGAAATCACGATTCGGACTTTCGGCCGTATTCATTGTGCTGCTGGGTGCCGCTTCTTTACCGGATGCCGGTCCTGCGCTCGGGGTAAGCACGTCACTTGGCCCGGTGTGGCTGCTGGGAGGCCGCCTCAGTTATGTTCCTGAGGTCATGTTCCGGAACTGCGGGTTCGTGCCGTACGCCGTTCTGGGAGTGTCGTTCACACCGATTCCCAAGAAAAGGTTGTTTTGTCTGAGCCAATCTGAATATCTGCAGCTTCGGGAACGGAGGATTTTCACCACACTCGGGGTTGGCGGACGGATCGTGAGTCGCTCGTACCCACTTGGTCTGGATGCCGAACTGTCGCTCGGGCTCTTTAACGGTTGGTACCGCGGATCGGAAAAGGATTTCAAAGAGGAGATCACCCCGGTAGCTGCTGTCGGACCAATCTTCCATTGGGAAGGCGCCGGCATCATCACACGGTATCAGTGGTACCGCATACATGCGAAGAACGGACACTCATGCTCACTCATTCTCGAATACGCTTTCTGAGGCGGGCGGCGCTGCGCTGCATTGTCCCGCTCTGCGCTATCGGGCCGTTATCGTGCTACAATGAAGAGGAGGACTGCAATGAACCGCCGCTCTGGTGCGAGGAGAGCAGGCCCGTATACGGCGGCGTCACGGTGAAGGTGAGCCCGGAGCTTGTACCGTGCGATGTGCAGCTCTACTACGGAAAGGTCGAGAGCGGAACCCTTGAGGGAGTATACCGCCAGGAGGAAGCCGAAAAGGAATACTCGATGTCGTTCGATGATATCTCTGCTAAGGCGATCTATACGGTGGCGGTTAACGGTGCTCCGGCAACCGTCGCCGCAGTGGACGGGGGTAACCTCACCTGCGGCGAAAAGGAGTATTGCGACGGGGTGATCTGCTATAAAGCAAAAGCCCTGGATCTGGACCTCAGGCTGGATGCATCGCTGTTGGAGGAGCTGCAGAAGTGATCGGGAGATCCAATTCCCGGCCAGAGCCATGAAGTACAACGCAGGTACGGGTATCTCAATCGAAAAGCCACACGGTCAGTTCTTCAATCTACCAATGCAGCAGCACTACCGAGCTTTGCGAGAGAGGTTGGAAAAGACCACTCAGTCGCCAGGGCGACAGCTCCTCCAGGATTAAGCGTCGAAGCGTTTGGTGCCGATGGGGATGAAATCGTATGGAACACCACTCCCGGTGCGTTGCGGGATACCTATCCTGTGGATCGATCGATAAAAACGAGCGATAATAAATGTCGAGCAATTACACTACACCAACTGACGCCACCCTCAAGGTACCTTTTTCCAGACGCGAAAGAACTGACGATATCCAGAACAGACCGATCACTGCCGTTAATAAGTTGCCGATGAACATTCCGAAATACACTCCATCGGCTTTCATGTCCAGGATGAGTGAAAAAAGATACGCCAGCGGAAAGCCGATCGCCAGCGTCCGGACGATCGTAAGAACCAATGCCGGTAAAGGATAGCCGACCGCCTGGAATACCGATCTCCCGATGATCCCTATCACCGCAAAAAGAAGCGAAAACTCCAGAATACGCGTCTGCCGTACACAATAATCGACAACAGCCGGAGCGTCGGAAAAGATCCTGTATAGATGAGGGGCAGTCAGAACATGAACGAGGGCAAGAAACAGCACTACCGCCCCGCTTATACAAAGTGCACTTTTCCATGCCCGACGAATCCTCGGAAAATTTCCCCTTCCGGCATTCTGTCCCACAACGGTAATCATGGCGGAACTGAGAGCGAAAACAGGCATCAGCACTCCCTGATCGAAACGGCCGACCAGTGTAAATGCGGCCATCGCCAGCGGGTCCACTTTTATCAGAATGCGATTGAAAAAAACGATACTCAATGCCATTGCCATCTGTCCAAGAGTCATTGGAAATCCTATGACGGCGATCTTGTTGATAAGCCTCATGCTGATATTGTGTAAACTCCATTCTATCCTCGTCATGGTATTGTCTTTTGCTCCCAGTTGTGCAATTACATATATGAAAGCCGCCAACTGCCCCGCGACGGAAGCCAGAGCGGCCCCTCTGACCCCGAGGTTCAAGAGAAATATGAAAACCGGATCGAGTATTAGATTTCCTGACGTCCCTATCAGCATGGCGATCATGATACGGTTCATCTTCCCTTCACCCTGAAAAATCCCGGCAACGGAGTGCAGCATTATCATTAATCCTGTAAAGGGAAGCATATACAGAAAATAGGTCAACCCGTGTTTATAGTAGTCGCCCTGAGCCCCCAGCATTTTCACCAGCGGTTTTGCCAGGAAAAAACCGCCGGCCATAATCAGCAGTGCAAGGGCGCAACCCATCGCCAATGCTGAATCCGCGGCCTTGTTCAGCGATGACTGATTCTTTTCACCGATTGCCTGTGCCACTACGGATCCCACCCCTGTCATCATTCCCGCAGCGATTGAAATGGCGAAAAAGAGTAGCGGAAATATCATTCCAGTGCCGCCGATATAGGAAGGGTCGGTCTTATCGATAAGGCTGATAAAAAAGGTGTCCACAATCGTGTACAGCAGTTGTACGACCATTCCGATAAGAATCGGCGATGAAAGCCGTACCAGCAGACCGTACAGGTTTCCATGAAACATTCCAGGTATCTCTTTGCCTTCAGTGTCATTCATTTTCAGGCTTTCGGGAAAAAAAGGGTGACTCGGTGCCGAAAATACAGGCACATCGAAACAGACGTCCGCTGCACCAATTCATTGTCGAATATCGAGTGAAGAAAAGGCGGTTTTTCAAACAAGGATAAAAATAGTTTCCAATCCAGCAGTATCAAAGACTGCGATGAACCGGTTTGATCAGGGCTTGAAATGGCGAAGCAAACCTTCGATTTAGAGAGGACCGGAAAAAACAGATACTAACCGATTTGATCAATATCCGCCGCGTCGATGTAAGGCGGAGGCCTGAATTCAATAATATGCCCGCTCCGGGGATATACATCCGTTCACCCTGTTCTTCCCCTCCTCAGG
>CAZGVZ010000260.1:0-6422 GCA_964529145.1 uncultured Fibrobacteraceae bacterium
ATGCCGAGCAGCGCCACCACGCGCTCCGGCCGGGCCAGCACGGCGTGAAGCATGCCGCATCAATCAAACCGATTCGGCAAATCCAGTCACCAAAATGAACGAGGTTTCAGTAAAACCATGGACACCAACGATGTTTGATCGTGATTTGACCGGCAATTATATTATCCTTCCCATCATTGCGGTCCAAACCGGATGAGTGTTTTGGAATTTAACCGTGTAATATTCCTGAAGAGGTCCCCTTTTTTGCGTTCGGTGCGGTTATCATACCTCTTTCCGATGATTCTGTGGATGGCCTCCTTCTCCTTCCCGGGGATCATGCATGTTCATCCGGGGCAGACCATCCTCCCGGAAGCGGAGAAACCGTCGCATTTGCTCACCGATCCCGAAGAGCAGATGTTTCAGGACTATGTCGACGCACTCTTCAATTCCGCCTCGAAAGGCGTTTCGGTGGATACCACCGGATGGTGTACTCACCGTATCAACTGTGACCGCTTCGATTTCAGATTCATGTACGATACGCTCTCGATCCCGCTGGTCGATTCATCGCTGCGCCGGTACTTCACCTACCCTCTCGGGAATGCCGTCACTTCGCCTTTCGGAGAAAGGCGCAGCTTCTGGCACTTCGGCACAGATATTCAAGTCAATTACCGCGATACCATCCGTGCTACATTCGACGGAATCGTCCGCATCGTCACCAATGACAGGTACGGATACGGAAACGTCGTGGTCGTGCGACACCATTACGGCCTCGAGACTCTGTACGGGCATCTCTCGAAATCGATCGTGAAAAGGAACCAGGAGATTCGATCCGGGGAGGTGATCGGTCTGGGGGGTAAAACGGGCAGGGCGACGGGGAGGCACCTCCATTTCGAAATCCGGTTCTGCGGCGAACCGTTCGATCCCGGGCGCGTGCTCGATCTCGAAAATCACCGATTGAGAGCGGATACGCTCAAGCTCACCCGTTCCGATTTCGAATACATCACGGACCTGCGGAAAACGGTATTCCATACCATCAGGAAAGGCGACAATCTCGGACGGATAGCCCGGAACTACGGAACGACGATCGGGAAACTGTGCAGGCTCAACGGCATATCCCCCTCCTCGATCCTCAGGATCGGACGCAAACTGATGATCAGGAAAGAGAATCCTTCGGAGTTTTCCTCCGGAACCGCCCGCACCGGCCGGGGCTCCTGACAGGATTCCTTACCGACGGAGGTTCGATGAACAGGATTTTCATTGCAGTTGTCATGCTCTGCTGCAGCAACGTGTTCATGACATTCGCATGGTACGGCCATTTACGCAATCTGTCCCACAGGCCATGGATGATCGCGGCGATCGCGAGCTGGGGAATCGCATTTTTCGAGTACATGCTTCAGGTTCCTGCCAACCGGATCGGACACGGAGTGCTGTCCGTGAGCCAGCTGAAAATCATACAGGAGGTCGTAACCCTGACTGTTTTCATTCCGTTCTCTCTTTTTTACATGAAAGAAAAGGTGAATACCGATTACCTCTGGGCCGGCCTGTGCCTCTGCGGAGCGGTATTCTTCCTCCTGCGGAAAAAACTGTTCGGATCTTGATTCTCCCGCCTATCCGGCTTTCCCCCCCGGCGCGCTGCGCGGATATCAATCGTCGCTGCGGAAGACCCCTGCCCTCATGAGGTAGTAAAGCAGGGTCATCACGGAACTCACCGCGGACGCGACATATGTCATGAACGCGGCGTCGAGCACCTTTCCCGCGGAGACCGCTTCGCGCTCTGAAACCACGCCGGTTTTCACCATCAGGAGTTTCGCCCTGCGGCTCGCATCCCATTCGACCGGCAGGGTCACGATCGAAAAAAGAACCGCCGCGCTGAAAAGTATCGCCCCGAAAAGGATAAACTGTTGAGAATGAAAGAGAAATCCCATGGTGATCACCGCGTAGGAAAGCCAGCTGGACAGGTTGGTGGCCGGTACCAGCGCGGTACGCAGGTGCAGCGGTGCAAAACCCTGCGCATGCTGCAGGGCGTGTCCGGCTTCGTGACATGCCACGCCTATCGCCGCGAGAGAATCGCTCCGGAAAACCGAAGCGGAGAGGCGGAGCTTTTTCGACAGCGGATCGTAGTGGTCGGTAAGAAAACCCGAGGTCTCTTCCACGGCGACATTGCCGACCCCCGCCTGTGCAAGCATCCTCCTCGCGGCTTCCGCACCGCTCATTCCGTACGCGGAGCCAACCCGGGAATAACGGTTGAAAGTGGATTTCGTTGTAAAGGAGGCCCACAGAGCCATCAAAAGCCCCGGAAGGGCGAACATTATATACATTGGATCGAAGAACATGCCGGTATCCTTTCAATTCAGTGGTGTCATCTTATTACGAAATCGATAAAGCCTTATTATGATAAGGCAGGATCGTTGAGTCAATACGGAATCCGGCTCCGCGTCCCAAACCAGAGTTCCGTGTCCTGAATGCATTCAGGGCGGCTGCCCCTGAAAATAATATCCGAGAACCGGCATGTGACCAATAGCCGCACCCTTCCCGGGCAGAAACTTCGAAGAACTCAACCGCCGGAAAGTGCTACTATATTGAAATCGGCGCGACTATTTCGAGGTTATGGGATATCGAAGGGAAATGCAGTATCACACCGTTAACGGGAGTGCAGGACAGGCAGTCAGTGCAGTGATGTAAACGGGATCGCGGAGTATGCCTGAAAGAAGTTCAGGTGGAGGATAGCAGTGTTCCTTCCTGCGTTTACCATGATCCGGGCCTGTTCGAATTTTTCTCTTCCCATTTTTCTCCGGAAATGCGAGTATTTTTCGTAACCCTCGACCGGTCAGAACGTATCATCGCCTGAATTGAGCAGAGAGGAATTAAATGGGAACTCACCCGGGACGCGATGCAGCTGTTTTCACACTCTGTTTTTTTCTCGCCGCTCCATCATTCGCGAAATGGGAGCAGACGAGCGGCCCTGCCGCCGGACATATCCTGTCGTTGGCCGTGAACGGCACCACCCTGTTTGCTGGACTGCTCAACGGTGGGGTGTACCGTTCGACCGATGACGGTGAAAACTGGGTGACCGCGGATTCGGGACTTCCGGAAAACAGCACCGTCTCTGCCCTTCAATTCCTGGAAACGTCCGTATTTGCCGGAACCCGGAGCGGTATTTACCGGTCCGCCGACGGTGGCGGGCAATGGAGTCTTCTGCCCGGCACCGAATCTAAACAGTTCACCGCTCTTGCGGTGATCGGAACCGCGCTGTTTGCCGGAACGGAAAACAACGGCGTGCTGCGGTCGACGAACCGGGGAAACAGCTGGGTGAACATCAACTCCGGGATGAGCGACAGCGCTGTCCTTTCGCTTTACCCGGTTGGAACCACCCTTTACGCAGGCACCAGAAATTCCATATACCGGTCGACAGACAACGGTTCGCGCTGGACCCAGGTCAAATCCCATCCCTACATGTGCTTCAAATCCATAGTCGAATGCGGAGGATATCTCTTCGCAGGTACCTGCCCGATCTCTCCGGATGGTTCTCTCGGAATAACCAGGTCCACCGATGGCGGCGCAAACTGGCTCGCTTCCAATGCAGGGATCATCTACCAGAACGTCCAGGCGCTCGCCAGGAACGGCACGACTCTTTTCGCGGGCACGGGCGGCAGCGGCATCCATGTCTCAACGGACAAGGGCGAAAACTGGATGAAGAGAGCCGACGGACTCACCTGTCCGGTGGTGAATGCGTTCGCCATCAGCGGTCAGACCATCTTCGCGGGCACCGAAGGGGGAGTCTTCAGGTCTACGGACAACGGAGCATCCTGGGTTCCAGCGAGTTCCGGAATCACCAGGGTGTGGGTCAGCGCGATGAGGGCAAACGGAGATTTGATCTACGCGGGAACCGAAAAAGACGGAGTGTTCGTCTCGACGGACAACGGCGCCAAATGGACGCAGGTGGTCGATGGACTCACCCGGGACAGGATTTTTTCAATCGCGGTGAACGGCACCACCGTACTCGCGGGTACCGACAGTATGGGCGTTTTCCGGATGTCGGATCCCGGTTCTGTCTGGAATGCGGTGGGTGTAAACGTCATCAGGAACGTTCCGATCGTCGCCCTTTCGGTCATCGGAAATATCGTGTACGCCCGAAGCTCGCTCACCGTTTTCCGCTCGAACGACAACGGTATCCAGTGGTCCGCGGTCGGCACCGGATTTCCGAGCGGAGCCGGATCCGCCTTTATTGAAACGAACAACACCCTCTATGCGGGAGCGGATAACGGCATTTACCGTTCCACCGACAACGGGGTTTCGTGGACGCCTTCCAACTCCGGTCTCCTGAGTAAAAAGGTGCAGTCACTGGCCGTGGCGGAAAATGCGATATTCGCGGGAACCTACCTGCACGGCGTCTACGTGTCTACCGATCAAGGCAGAAACTGGAAAAAATCGACAGAATGGTCTTTCAGCATCGAGGATCTGGAGGCGGTCGGAAATGTGGTGTTCGGCATCTCGAGCACGTCGGTGTTTGCATCGAGCGATATAGGAAAAACCTGGAAGGAGATCCACTCCGGCATCGGATCGGACAGATTCGTTTCCCTCGCGGCAAGCAACGACATGCTGTTCGTCGGAACCCGGGATGACGGTATCTGGCGAAGGCCCATCGCGGAAGTGGCTCAGGTGAAAACCGCGCTCCCGCAGCCGCGACGAAATGACCTTTCTTCCCCGGAGATCAGGGGGCCGAACGCGGCGGACCCGAGCATATCCGTGGCTTTTTCGCTGCCTTACCGGGAGCTCGTCATCGTCGAAATCTTTGGAATTAACGGCATGAAAATGGCGCTCCTCTCGAACCGCGCGCTCGATGCCGGCCAGCACCGTTTTTCCTGGAGCCCCGATCTCGCCGCCCCGGGCTGCTATGCCGTCCGCGTCAGGTCGGATTCATTCTCATTTACAAAAAAGGTGCCCGTGGTGCGATAGTCCGCCGCAGCCATTCGAAGGGCGGCAATCTCGCTACCTCACCATGAGCACCCTTGCCCCTTCTTTCCCGGCACCCCCTTTGAGATCCCTGAGTGCGGTGTTCGCCTCCGTGAGGGCATAGCGCCGGACCTCGGGTTTGATCCGCATTTCGCCGGCTAGCGCGAGGAACTCTCCGATGTCGGCACGGGTCACGTTCGCGACGCTCTTTATCTCCTTTTCGAGCCAGAGGTCGCGCTGATAATCGAGCCTCTGCAGTTCCTTTTTGTCCGTTTCCTCTTTACCGATCGCGTTGATCACCAGCCTGCCGCCCGGAGCGAGGTTCCCGAGCGCTTCGACGACCGGCTTCCAGGCGGGAGTGGTGTCTATGATGCAGTCGAGCGGCTCCGGGGAGCGTTCTTCCGTACCCCCTGCCCAGACGGCCCCGAGATCCAGAGAGAACTGCCGCTCCCTCGGGTTGCGTGCGAACACATACACCTTCATATCGGGATACCGGTGCCGCACCATCTTGAGTACCAGGTGCGCCGACGCTCCGAACCCGGTAAGTCCCAGGGCACCCCCCGGCACCGGAGAGCATAGTCTCAGCGAACGGTAGCCGACCGCCCCTGCGCACAGGAGCGGCGCAGCCTCCTCATCTGAAAAGGATTCAGGAATCGCGAACGCGGACTCCTCGGGTACGGTCATCAACTCGCCATAACCGCCGTCCGCATCCCTCCCTGTCGCGCGGAAATTCCGGCAGAGATTCTCGTTTCCGGCGATGCAGAATCCGCAGATGCCGCACGTCGAATGGATCCACCCTATTCCGACCCGGTCCCCTTCCGAAAACCTGACCGCGTTTTCCCCCCTCCCGGCGACTCTTCCCACGACCTGATGCCCCGGAATCACCGGCAGGCGCGGAGGTGCCGTACGGCCCTCGATCTCGTCGAGCTCAGTGTGACAGACCCCGCATACGGAGACCCTCACCAGGATCTCCTTTCCAGCGGGAACGGGATCGGGCAACTCCCTCGATTCGAGCGGATCAGGGTTTTCCCGCAGCTCTCCGATTCTATGTATCACCATCGCTTTCATTCGTACCTCTTCCGCTCCGATTGTGCGGATTGAAGTTCCGCGACTCCGCGTTTCCGCTTTAAAATACCATCCGCGGGTCTCGTTCCGGAGACCTGGCGCGCACGTGATGGACGACACGAAATGATCACATACCGGAAGAATGAAACTCTTCACAAACCGTGCCACTCATTCGGATTTGGTACTTTTCACCGCTACGAAAATGGATTGCCCGAGAGAGGCATTCGATCTATTTTAACCTCATAACCTTATAGGGCTAGAGAGAAGCTGTCCAACGCATTATTGATATAAGGGCACCATCGCGGACGAAAACGGGTTCTCGTGGTGCCGACGACGTTTCCCGGAAAGCGATGGAGCACACCAGCCGTGATGAACATCATACCGCGCAATTTTACGAACGGTATTTCACTGTTCCTCGTGTCTAC
>CAZGVZ010000261.1:0-6381 GCA_964529145.1 uncultured Fibrobacteraceae bacterium
CGGCAGAAACAAGAAGAACGTTATACGTTCTAATTAGCCGTCTTACTCCACTGGCCTGAAGATTGTTCGTCTATTAATATAGATCGTCTCATTTATGACCCGCAAGGATTGTGACACAGTCTGGGAGCCAGTGGTTTCCGTTCGCGAACCCCTGGAAGGGTTGACTCCAGATGCTCAACTTGTCAGTAAGTAATCACCCGGTCGCACACGGAATTCCATGAATGGTAAGAGCAGGTCAGCCGGAACGCTCCCGTCCGCTCGGGATCCCCCCTCCGAAGGAACACCGTGCCGTTAGCCCGGGTATTTCACCGGACCCGTTGCGAACGGCGCGTTATTTTATCATTAATAAAGGTATGAACAGGGATTCGATGAACGATCCGAACCCATCCTGGAAAGATACCCCGTCCTCTTCGTCCGGAAGAGAGGCGAAGGCGTAAGAGAGCTGGTTCTCTATCTGATCGGATACATACCGGAAGGTTTTCGTTCTTTCGATTATCTCACTGAGCTCCTCCGCGGTGATTCCGACCCAGCCTTTACCCGAATGGAGCACGGATTGCGCCGAATCGTCGTCGCAATGGAACAGGTACCAGGTAATCACCGTCTTTCGGCCTCCAGTCAGGTCAGCCGGAACACGTCCGTTCGACAGGGACTCCATGCATTCGCAAAGATCGTCCATCATCTGGTATGCCCGCCCGAACATGATTCCCGCTTTGCGGAGCTTGGGCGTTACCGTATCGCCGGCCCCGGCCATGAGTGCTCCGGCGACGAGGGGGCCGGCGAAAGTATAGGCGGACGTTTTCAGATCATAAATCTCGAACACCTCGTCCCGTGTAACGGCATGCGGCGATTTGGATGAGAAGAGAAGCTCCAGCATCTGGCCTTTTCCAGTTTGCTCCGCAGCCTCGAGCAGCGCTTCGAGCGCCCTGCGGCGGTTTTCCGGCTCCTCCGCTTTTTCCATGAATTTCGAGATGGCGAAGGCGTACAGGGCATCGCCGATGATCACCGCGAGATTCTTTCCTTCCGGAGCACCGCCGATTCCCGGCACTCCTTCGAATATCCGGTGAAGCGATTCACCCCCCCTGCGAAAATCGGAACCGTCGACCACGTCATCGTGGATCAGCGCGAAAAGATGGAGCAGTTCAAGTGCGCTCGCGGAACGGTACAGCCCATAGTCGGGGGATCCCTTTGCGGCAAGATAGGATGAAACGAACACCAGCGGCCGTATCCGTTTACCGGGGCGAAGTGCAAATTCCGTGAAGGCGGGAACCATTTGCGGAAAAGATGCGCGCAACAGAGGCATGTCCAGAAATTCACTTATCAGCTCCCGCAGGACCCCGTCGATTTTGGATTTACAGAACACCATGATTTCCGCTCCGATGGGCATACGCGTCAACTTGAGGGCACCTCTAAGTACTCTTAAAGGCATTCTCTTTCTTCAATCAACTACCACGGCAAAAAGCCGTGGGTCCCCTTGCTGAAAATCCCATAGGATCACATTGTCCTCTCTTACCGAGGCAGGTAAAGGAATTACCTGTAGAAAGCGCTTCCACCCGGACCTTGGCATCCAGTACCGGAATCGTGGTATGCCGGAAATGAAGGTCTTCATTCAAGCAATTATGATACCACCCTCATGCGGGCATCCCGCGGTGAGTCGTTCGCACTCACTCCATTGCGAAACCCGGGCCATCGCCCGACGCATACCAGCCGTTTCCCAGCGTCAACAGCGTTTCGGGGAAAGGCTCCGCTTCCTGATCCGGCCTTCGAATTCAACCGTCCAGGGTTCAGGACGCATGCATTTGTAACGATTATTCACGATCCGGCCGCTTTTCCCGATTCCGGTTCCTCATGGGACAACATATCGAATCATTTATTCGGACCCGGAACGGTTATCCCGCACCCAAGGATTCCTGCAGGCTGCCATATCGGACAAGCGGCTATGCCTTCCGGAAAGGTTTGCAGTATTCGTGAACATTTCTCCAGGAATCGCCAAAAAGATCCGGCTCCTTGAGGAAAGTAACACATAAAAGGATCGAACATGGGCACAACGTTTGCATATTCTTTCAAATTTCAACCCGTGAAGGAGGAATCGATATGATGCGCATCATCACCACCACCTTGACTCTGATACTCGTTCTGACATGCGGTTCAACGCAGATAAGTGCCCAGCAGCAGAAAAGGCCTGCCCGGGGGAGCATACGGTTCGGAAGACAGGATCCTCCTATCGTGTGGAACGAAGCGGCGATCGCTCCCGTGCGGGATGTCTTCAGACGCATCGCGGAGAACGTGGTTCCTTCGGTGGTCTCCATCCTTCCCACAAGGGTTGACACGGTAATTTTCTACCGTAACCCCTTCTATCGCTTTTTCGGCGAAGATCCCTTCGGCTTTTTCGGTCCTGATGAAGAACGGCCGCAGCGCAGGGAGCGACGGAGCCAGGGTCTCGGATCAGGGGTAATCGTCTCTCCCCAGGGATATGTGCTCACCAATTTCCATGTGGTCGCCGGAGCGCAGGAAATCGAGGTACATCTCTCCGACGGGAGGGTGTTCGAGGCACAAATCGTGGGAGCGGATTCACTGAGCGACGTGGCTGCGGTTAAATTGACAGGTAAAATTCCGGGGGATCTTCCAGTCGCGTATCTCGGGAATTCAGACAGTCTGCGCGCCGGAGATCTCGTGGCCGCGATCGGCAATCCTTTCAGCCTCATGTCCACGATCACCTCCGGAATCGTTTCCGCGCTCGGAAGGCGGGTACAGCAGGACCTTACCTATCAGAGCTTCATTCAAACCGACGCCGCGATCAATCCCGGCAATTCCGGCGGCGCACTCGTCGATATAAGGGGGGGAGTGATGGGCATCAACACGCTCATCTTTTCCCAGACCGGGGGATTCATGGGAATCGGATTCGCGATCCCTGTCAACCTGGCCCGCCGGGTAATGGAGGATCTCATTTACGAAGGGAGAGTCATTCGCGGCTGGATCGGGATCACCGTGCAGGAGATCACCCCTGAACTTCGTAAAGCCTTCGGAATCGCCGATACGGCGGGCGGCGTACTGGTGGGTGATGTGGTGGAAGGGCAGCCGGCGGCCAGGGCCGGCATCAGGCCTGGAGACATCATTCTGTCGGTCGAGGACCGCAAGGTCTCGAATCCCAATGAACTTGTCAATATTATCGCGGCACTCAGGCCGGGGCATGAAACTCCGGTCACCCTGTTGCGGGAAGGCAAGAGGCTTCAGCTGAAGGTGAAAACCGCGGAGCGGACGCCACAGAACGTCGGAAAAGCACAGCCCGGAAAGCAGGAACAGCCTCCACAGGGAGGCGGCGGGGAGAGTGACGACAAAGTCGGCATAGGCGTCCAGGCCTTGACACGGGAGCTCGCCGAGCAGCTCGGTCTACCCGGAAACGCCTCGGGGGTCGTGGTCACCGATGTCTCACCCGGAGTGTCGGACGCCAGGAAGTCGCTGCAGCCCGGAGATGTAATCACGAGGATAAAGGTCCAGGGCAGAGACTGGACGGACATTAAATCGGTCAACGATTACCGTAAACTCACGGGCAGGATCCGCGAGGGGCAGTCCGTGGTGCTTCAGGTCACCAGACAGGGCAGCGTATTCTTCGTTTCCTTCACGTTATAACCGTATGGGCGTGCGGCGGCGGGTTCTGCGGCTCGCCCCGCGCGCGAAGCCCAGAGGTCCCCCTCCCCGGCAGCGAATCCGGAGGATTCCCGCCGTCCGGCTGGCGAAACCCTTTCGACCGCACAGTGTCGAACTTCATGACGATCACCAACCGGTCCGCAGCAGCGGTATGCACGCGCCGCTCCCGCCCGCGAATCCCACACGCGCGATGACGAGACCGGGTGAAAACGGCGGAGTCCGCACTACCGCGGCGGAGTTTTTGACGGCGATTCTTTTAGAATCGAAAAACGGCCTGCCGGCTGCATCGAAGAACCGCACCGTGCAATATGGCATGGCAGGCAGATTCCGCAAGGTAACCGTGAGGGTACGCGGTTCATAGATCGCCGAAGGAGAGGGCTTTCCCCCACTTCTCACCATCGACGAAATCCTCGCATGCACTTCCGTCTCGGATGCCACAGGCCGTCCGGATTCCACTCCGGAGGGATTCGCCTGGTCACAATCGAGTTCCGGCCATACCAGTTTCCCGCTCCTCTGCTCGCTCGCTTTCGAGTAGGCCCCGAGTTCGTTGGAATTGCAGTCAAGCCAGAGAATGATCCGGCGCAGCTCATCGGCAGAAAGGTTTACGCCGTGGTGCGAGGAGTCGAGGTGCCGTGAAAGAGGCGCGGCGACAGCCCCGAATTTACCCGGAATTGTTCGCGATCCGCCGTGTTTCGCTGTGACAATGTCGCCGTTCACGTAGGGATTTCCAGGACCCGGCCACCAGAATGCGTGATCGTCAAGGCTCCCGTAGCTCATGTCGGGACCTTTCCTCTCCTGCCTGTGGCACGGCGCGCACCGCTCGTTGAATACCGGTTTGACCAGCCTGTGAAAGTTGATCGGTTCGAGACCTCCTGCCTCGGGCTCTATCTTCGAGGGTGCGCGGTTGAAGGCGGCGGGTATCGCAGCGGAAGGAGTGGCGGACCATTTGTCCTCGTGACAACCCTGACACGTAAGCTGTTCCCCGGGATGAACGTAAGTCCCGGCGCGCATCGACTGCACCGCGCGGCCCCTGTCGTCGAGAAGCTGGAAATAAATCTCCTTTCCGACCGGCGCTTCGCAGTACACGCTCCCGTCCTGTTCCACTGGAACGGTTCCGATCGCCATCCGCGCGAGACTTTCGGAGGCGTAGCCGATCCTGGTCTGGTTGATCCGCGGAGTGAACTGCGGAAAAACCTGGATGATCCGCATTGCTTTTATCTTGACGTCTCCAAGCGGCAGGTCGCTGTCGTAGACGTTCATCACGCCCAGTGTGGCTCGATAATGCCCGGGTGTGCCGTACCGCTCCCCCTGCCACGTTCTGGTGCTCACCATAGGCGGCGCGGGACGCGGCCGGACAGGTATGGGATCCACCGGGCGATACGCGCCGCCGCTCACCGTGTAAAGGGGTTCCCTGTTGCCGAATTCATCGAGCAGCACGATCTGGTTGTCGTAATTGCACAAGAAATATTTTTCACTCAATGGCCATGCGGTTCCGTAAGGACCCGCGGCGTCGCTCCACCTGGTCTGATTGGTAGAGATCCCCTTGATCTGCGACATCCTGTTGTCGTCTTTCACGTTGACATCAATGATAATCAGCTGCCCGAACGAGTGCGTATGATGGCCGGAAGCGGTCGCCACGTATTTCTCGGAGCCCGGTATGGCCCGGATGTTCCATTCGCCGAAAGGCCTGGAAGAACGGCCGTCGCTCCAGGAAGCGCCCTCCAGAGTAGTCTGCGGAAAGGGATAGTTCCCGTGAGGCGAGCGTGGATTGGTGCCGTCGGTACCGCAGAACCAGAGGTGATGCGCGATGCAGTCGTCGCGGTCGAGATAGTCCCATCGAGTGTATACGATCTGGCCCTGGTTGTCGACGCTCGGGTGCCACTCGTTGGTTTCATGGAAGCTCAGACATACGATGTCGCTTCCGTCCGCTTTCATCGAGTACAGGGTATAGGTCGGGACGTTGCGGGGATGACAGCGGCCGTACCCTCCCCGCCGTTCGGAAATGAACGCGATCCTTCCGTCCGGCAGCCAGCAGGGGTCGAAATCGTTGTGGCTTTCCTCAGCGCGCCCGTTGTCAGGTGCGACACCGTCGGTCAGCTGTACAAGCCCGGTGCCGTCGATACCCATCCTGAAAATGTGATAGCATTTATCGGTCTGGGTCGTCCACGCGAACAGGACCGTCTTGCCGTCGAACGAAAGGTCCGGCGAAAGTACCGCGCCTCCGTCAAGCGTCTTCCCCGCGAGTTTTCCCTCAGCTACCTTCACACCGGCGAGCAGGTTTTTGAGCACTGGTTTTCCGGATTTGACTCCGGTCAAAAGGAACAGCCCGCCTCCGTTGCGCGCGTTCCATCCCAGGTACTGGTCGCACATGTGAACTTCACCGCCCGGTTTGACGATTCCCGCGAAAAGAAGGGTATCGAAATCTATTTCCGGGTTCGCCAGCGCCAGTTCCCGCCGCAAGGCGGCAGCCTGCAGGTACAGGTTCAGGCGGAGAGATGCCGCGGTCGTCTTGGCCAGCCCCGGCTCACCCGCCGAGCGCTTCAGGGCGGAAAGGCGGGCGGCGAAGCTTCGCGCCCGGTGGCCGGGAAGAGATCCGGCCAGATCGTCGAAAAGCGCTCCGGTCCTCCGGAGTACAACGTCGAGCGGATCGGAATCCGCGGGGTGAATAAGGGCGTGCCTGTTGAGAATATGACCCGATTCATCGGGGTCAGCCCTCTTCCCGAGCGTCCGCTCGCC
>CAZGVZ010000262.1:0-1453 GCA_964529145.1 uncultured Fibrobacteraceae bacterium
ATCTTTCTTCCTGCTGTGCACGGGAGGGAGTACCGAAATAGGAAACGCTCGCTCGACGATCACCGGATCGATCGCCGGAAACGGAACAGCGGTCGACAGCGTCCGGGTCGAGCTCGTGGCGGAAGATTTCATTCCCGGAGCCGCGGCCGTAGACAAAGTGTTTTCGACCCTGACCGATTGCCGGGGGAATTACCTGCTGAGCGATGTTCCGTACGGCATCTATTATCTCTCCGCTCAGGGGATGGGTAAAAAACTGCTGCGCGGCCCGATCGAAATCAAAGAGAAAGAGATCGATCTGGCGACCGGCGAACTCATGGAGACTTCTTGTCTCACTCTAAATCTTCCGGAGGAGAGCCCGGTCAATACCATATTCCTGCGCGGGACCACGAGGTCGTGGAGCGCCGAGGGGATCACTACGGTGCTCGATTCGATTCCCGCGGGAGCGGTGACTCTGGTCGGGTTCACATTGAAGACGTCGGTTCCTCCTGAACTCACACCCGAAAATTCGGTGCAGGTGACGGTCGATATAGGACCCGCGGAGAACGCTACCGCGGGTTTCGACAATCTGCCTCCACTGATCCTTTCTTCGGCTTCGGAACTAGCAGTTCCCGTTCTGGTCGGGGACGGATCGTATTCTGTCATGATATCCGCGACCGATCCTGAGGGAGACCGGTACGGATTCTTTTTCGTTTCAGGGCCTTCCGGGGCTTTAATAGATAGTGGATCTGGGCTGGTGCGGTGGGATTTCGACGACAATGTTTCCTCAGGGGAATACGGCTTCACAATACGCGTGACCGATGAGCACGGCGCGTCCCGCACCCTTACATGGAAGATTGCGGCAGCAGTGGAGAAGTTCCTTTTCTCCGGAGGCGTTCTTGATATTTCGGGTTTTACCAGCGAGACTTATCTTGTGGGGATAGGGCCTTCGCTGCCGGAAGGAGTGAACGCATGCAGATACTCATGGGGGGACGGTGACACTTCCGAATGGAGTGTTTCGCCGGCAGCCGTCCATGCGTGGACATCTCCGGGAATCTTCGAACTGAAATACCAGACACAATCGGCGGCCGACGGTTCGTTTTCCACCTGGTCCGGGCCGATGAGGCTTACGTTGAAGGACCGGAGCGATATCGCGGTCCCGGATACCGAGCCTCCGGTCATCTCGTTCTCCGGAGCGGACACGGTGTATGTGCTCGACTCCGTTACGAGCGACGTTCTCCTGCGGAGTGCGGGGGAGGAGCAGGGTTATTCCGCGTTCGATGACCGTGACGGGGATCTCACGGAGCGCGTCGAAATTTCTCTTGCCAAAAACGGGTACGATGAAGTCATCATCAACTGCCTGGTGCACGACAATTCCGGGAACGCGGCTCAGCGGGTGCGGATCGTACGCCTTGGATACCCGGCAATCGAGGCTTTCTGCAATATCACTCTGAGGTTTCCCGACTCGGTGATACAG
>CAZGVZ010000262.1:1463-6370 GCA_964529145.1 uncultured Fibrobacteraceae bacterium
TCCACCGCATCGCCTTCCACGGAAGATAATTTCTGCTGAAGGAAGGTGGGAAGAGCCCGGTTTCACCGCATCCCATGCTTACGATGGCGATCTCACCTCTCTTGTGACGGTCGACACTTCCGATCTTCTCGGTAAATTCGAAACTCCGGGAATCTACTATGTCGCATACACGGCTCCATGGACCGAAACCACTTCGGTGAGAAGGGTAAGGACCGTCCGTGTGCTGAATTCGAACGGGATCGAACCCTCCAGACCTCCGACGATCCAGCTGCTCGGGAACAATCCCGATACCGTCAGGGCACGAAACGGCGTTTACGTGGATCCGGGCGCGCGCGCGCTGGATGCCGAAGACAGCGACATCTCGGCCGGTATCGAGGTCCTCGGCGAAGTTGATATCAGCACAGAAGGAATCTATTCCCTCACGTACTTCGTGACAGACCTGGATGGAAACCAAGCCCGAGCGGTGCGCCTTGTGTATGTGGTGGATTCGGACACACAGGGCCGGGGGGAAGGATCGTACTTCATCCTGAACGGACGAAATCCCGATACCGTTTTGATCTGGAGCGACGCTAACATCGACGGGTACGCCGACCCGGGCGCGACCGCGTTCTTTGCGGAAAGCAACCGTTTCGCCACGGAGATCGCGGTAGTCGGAAAAGTGAATATCAACGTGCCGGGAGAATATGACCTGTTATACATGATGAGAGACGATACGTTCAACCTGCAGGGCCCGGTCCGTAAGGTAGTGGTGACTTGGCCCGCGGGGGACCCGGAGCTTTTCATGAAATACGGCGTTCCCATGACGGATTCCATCCCGTCGTTCGGACCACTGTTCTTCCACTCCTTCAGCGTCGAGGGAGAAGGACCGGACCTTTCCACCCTCACTCAGATGGAGATCTACTGGACACCTCGCGACACCATCCTTCACTTTCATGTCAATGGAGACCTTGATACTCCGACGAACTGGAGCGCGATTGCACGTCATACGTTCCGGACCGAAAGACCGGCGATTCTCATTCAGGAATCGCAGATCCCGGGAATGGACGGACCATACTGGATTCGTGTGGAAGGCCAGGACATGCACTGGGTAGCGTTCTCGGGTGACTTTGTAATCACCTGGAAGGACGGATCGACCGAGAGTCTGGAATGAGGTTCACGGCAATCGCTGTGGAGATGAACATGAAACCTGTTAGGGTGAATCGCACACGAGGGGAAGGAAAACCGTGTTTTCTTCAACGAT
This sequence comes from uncultured Fibrobacteraceae bacterium, assembly GCA_964529145.1. Classification (GTDB taxonomy): domain Bacteria; phylum Fibrobacterota; class Chitinivibrionia; order Chitinivibrionales; family Chitinispirillaceae; genus JAFGNB01. Next base: position 2,704 of record CAZGVZ010000262.1, read on the forward strand.
TAACCGGTCTCTCTCAGGTTTTCCCCGGGATACCCGGTCCGTGTTCCGGCAGGGTCATTGACGGGCCAGCGTATTCCGGAATATATCTTCTTCACCCTAGGCCCGCTCACCGCGGGTAACCGGGCACAGGCGGGGCCGCGGCGCAGTCGCGCCCCGGTGCCTGCCGTCACGGCGTGAGCGCGAAACAGTAGAATCCGCCGTAACCTCCACCGCTTCCGATCGACGTGCTGCCGTACCCCGGTCCACCGCTTTCTATGATCGACACTCCAGGCGCGCAGCCGGGACAGATCGTGCCGGAGATCCAGTGGGTGCCCATTTCCCTTCCGTTGATGATGCGCGGCCATGCGAGACCTCCATGCGCTCCTCCCTTAGCGGTCACGGAGGTCCAGTCGTCGCACGTCTGATTCCGCGAATAGAGTGAGCCGTCGGTTCCAGTTCCGGTGATCATATGATGATTATCCACCGCAGGTTCATTGGGATCGGGGCGGTGATTGGGTATTCCGTCTTCGTTGGGAAGATCGTTCCTGATGGCCGGGTCTCCGTTGGCAGGACGGTCGTTGAGCAGATCATCGAGTGCAGGCGCCAGCAGTTTTCCCACCCTATCGTACCATGGGCCCTGACCGATACGGTCGATCGCGTTCACCTGTTTTCCGTCCGGTCCTTCCGCCACACTCAAAAATGCTCTCCACTGCTTGATTCCGGAGCCGGGCATGCTCCGTTCGGCGATACAGCGGCAGATGCTGTCAGCCCCCAGAAGCCCGCTGCCCGGGCCCGTCTTGCCGAAACGCAGATCGCCACCGAAGCCGTTCTGGCTTCCCGAGAGTTCCTGCAGCGCTTTAAGGCTGGTGACGAAGAAGCTGAACTTCTCCAGTGCCAGGGAATCGAGCACGATATCGTTGTTTCCCTCATACGAGGAGATCGCGATCCTTCGGGTCGAATAGCCGGTCGCGGTGACTTCGATCGTATCGGAAACCGCCCGTGTCTTCGCCGACGAGGCGGATCCCTGCTTCGGCTGGGGACCGGAAGCCCCGGAAGAAACCGTTCGCCCCCTTTCGTGCAGGGAAATGTAGAAGAACGAGGCGGTTCGGCCGCCTGCGGAGATGTGCAGAAGCGCTGTTGCGGCCGCGGGCAAATAACACGTGAGGTCGAGCCGGTATGCTCCCGTCTGAACGGATTGCGATTGAATGCGCCTCAGAAGGTTCCCCCTCAAATCGAACAGGTCGACATTCACATGAGTGCGCTCCGGAAGGGATATCGAGACGGTGCCGTTGCTGAAAGAGATCGGATCGGCTATGCAGGATCCGGGCTCGAAGCCGGCGGCCGCAGTCGCCGACCCAAGCGAATAGAAACCGTTATCGTCTGTGGTGTCCGCCAGTTTCAGGCCGGCGAGCGAAACGATCGCTCCAGAAATTGGAGATTCGTTCCTGTTCGAGACGGTTCCCGTGAGGTGCACCGTTTCAGCGGATATGTATACACTCACGACGATAAGGAACTGCATACTGTGAATTCGATGCATACGCCACCTCCATAAACAGGATTTCGACCACAGGATCATGTCGATTTAATGCTGCCATGTTCCGTTCGCGCGTTGACGGACACTCGCTCTCCGCTCGTTCCTGGTGATCGCATCGGGAAGCCCGATGCCCGATACGGTGTTTTGGAAAAAGCCGGATCCGGAATACGTCAAATTTGATTAAAATTTTCCTGCGCTGAATCCGTATAGATCATTCTGTCGAGCCATCCCTTGTGCGCGGGAACGACGGCGGCAGCGGCGGAACACTCCGAAGATGCGACGTCCGCTTCGGAGTGTCCGGCCTGGAACGTTCGAATCCGCGTCGTATCCCGTACAACGGGGTCACAAGGGAAAGATACCATCATCAACCACTCTCAATCAATCAATTGAAAGGATACGGAATGAAAAGAACTCCATCGCTTCCACCGTTAGTGGTGCTGCTTTCAGCCATTTTCCTGCATGCGGGAAATTCGATCGAGCCGGTCGGGAATTTCGATCTTCAGAAGTCGCTCGGAAAATGGTACGAAGTGGCACGGCTGCCGGTGGGGTTCGAAAAGAATCTCATTCATGTGACCTCGACCTATTCGCTCAGGAAGAACGGGACGATACGGATCGACAATAATGCGACACATGAGAAGACTTCCCGGAAGAAGAGGCTGGTGACAAAAGCCAGATTCGCGGGCAGAAAGGATGTCGGACATCTCAAGGCGTCGATTTTCGGGCCTTTCTCTGCAGATTTCAAGATCATCGATGTTGACCGCGATTACCGGTATATGATGATCGCAGGCTCGAAAGAGTGTCTGTGGATTTTGTCGAGGACTCCGGTGGCCGACGGGAAAAGGCTCAGGCGAATGATAGACAAGGCGGAGTGCCTGGGCTTTCCCACCGATAAACTCTATTTCACACCGCAAAAAAGCGAGTTCGCGGAGGCCGAAAAGTCTCGCCCGAAGGAGGAAACCGGCGGGGAAGGGTGAGGCCAATCACGAACGGATCGGGAAGCCTTTCTTGTCGTGATGCGGCGGCCTTATTCCGGATGTGCTGGACCGGCCTCCCGCTCACTCTACCAGTTCGATCTCCATACCCGTAAGGATTTTTTCCGTTTTCCTCATGTCGCCGACGAACTTGCGCACCGGCCTGGGGAGCAGTCTTATGAGCGTCGGTGCGGCTAAAACCTGATCCCTTTTCGCGGCACCGGGATGACGGTAGATATCTACGATTTCAAGTTCGTATCGGCCTGCAAGATTCTTTTCGCAAAGCTTACGCACCTGCTCGACCGCTTCGGTCGACCGCGGGGTGAGCCCGGTCACGAAGAGCCGCAGCACGAATTTCTGCCGGCCGTGCTTGTTGAGCGCCCTCTCGAACTCCCCGGTGACGGTTTCGGGATGGCGTGTAAGCTTGCGATTCATCGGGAGCTCCGTTCCTTGATGTCCAGTCCCACGAGTACACGGTCGGTGTTGGACAGATCGCCGATAATTTTCTTGATCGGTACGGGGAGATTTCTCACCAGGGTAGGGACAGCGACTATCTGATCGCCTTTCGCGAGCTGCGGGGTCTTGAACAGGTCGATCACCTCGATCTCGTACTCGCCCATCAGGTGTTCTTCGCAAATGATCTTGAGATTTCGGAACGCGGCGAGCGAGCGCGCGGACTGACCCGCCACGTACAGTCGCAACCGCCATTTCCTGTTCGAATGTGCCGCGTGATTTCCCTGGGCTCCCTTGTTCATGAACGGCTCCTCACTTTTTGGTTTGGCGCGGAAACTCCTGCGACCTCGTCAGAACGGCGCATCCGGGCAAGCTTCAGCTTTTCTCCGGCCAGCACTTTCTCCCGTGTCTTGAGTTGCTCCATCCTGCGGATGATTTCGGAATTTTCGGTCTCGAAACTGGCCCTGAGCACCGAAATCTGATTGTCGAGCATCGACCGTCTCCGGTCGATTTCCAGCTGCAATCTTTCCGCCTCCTGCAGCCGCTCGCTCTCTTCCGCCCTTTCCCTCGCTTCCTGCGAAATCCGCGCGGTTCCAGTCAGCACGCCTCCGGGTCCGGTGTAAACGTCGATGATGTCCACGCCCTTCGAGGTCAGGAGGAACTCCCTGATCTGATTGGAATGGGCTGTACCCCGCGCCTTGAGGACATAGATGCCGCGATTACGTTCGCC
>CAZGVZ010000263.1:0-4149 GCA_964529145.1 uncultured Fibrobacteraceae bacterium
GGGATATATTGGAATACATGGTTTCCGTGACACACAGTACTTCTTCCGGAAAGCGCCCGGCAAAAACCGCAGATCCGGATTTTTTTTTAAAAGCAAGTAACTTTTCCGATGCCGGTCTGGATGTCTCGTTCTTTGCCGGGAAAGGAGAAAAAGTCACGATCGACCTCTTCTCTTCCTCCGGAAAGCGCGTCACCTCCGTTACAGGCGTAACAGGCAGTTTCGGCGACCGTACCTGCCGCCTGAGATGCCGGCCTGGTGTATACGTAGTGAAGGTCAGAGCCGGAGACAGAACGGCCGCAAGGAGTGTCGTCGTGTCGAAGTGAACCGGTGGAACCGTTGCTGCCGGATACAGCAGAGCGGCATCTCAGGGAGTTCCGCCGGGCGCTCACCCATGAGGGGGGCGGGCATAGATCCTGAGATTCGACCCCAGAGTCAGGGCATGGTGAAAAACGAACGCGTTCACCCCCCCGGAAATCATGTTCGAACGGCTGTATGAGTACATCTTCAGCAGGGTGAACCCGTTTTTCCGAATAAAAAACCGCATCCCTTTCACCGTCGGCTCGAAAAGGTGGTCAGGTGTACGCTTCGCGTCCTTCCAACGCCCCTTTCTCAGTCCGGCCTTCTTGAGCAGCAGTTTGATTTTTCGGGTCAAGGAGCCCATATTGGGGACGCATAATACCAGAACTCCGCCCGGAACAAGCAGCGATGCCGCCTTTTTCATCCACACGTTCGGATTGGGGACATGTTCGATGATATGACTCATATGAACGCAGGAATACCGTTCTCCAGGATCGTAATCTTCGAACCTGCCGGTTAAAAACCGGAACTCCCAGCTTTTCACCGGTATGCTTCGCCATATTTTCAGCGATTTCCACGCCTGCTACGGCCGGGTAACGCATCTTCGCCTGATAGAGAAAATCGCCCATCGCGCACCCGACATCCAGAATCGATTTATTAAGCGTATCGAAGGTAAGAATTTCATCCACCTCACGGCTGAAATCGTTATAGACCGACTCCCCATACGCGTGATCCGCTTCGTAAAGGTAATAGTTGCCGTAGGCATATTTCAGAAACTCCGAGTCATATCTCGGACGCGGCGACTGGTAAATGTTTCTGCAGACCTTACACTCCACATAGGTAAACTGGAGGGTGCTGCCGAACCGCTCATGAAGCTTTCGTTCCCTCCCTCCGCAGACCGGGCAGGGAACGTCTTCCCACTCCGCGGGTTCATAAGAAGATGAAGTCAATGTATTCCCGGCTCCTGACAACGACACCTTACCTCCACTACTGATCGCGCTCCGGTTCCTTACACATCCACCCGGTAAGGTGAACCGCGGAGGTCCGCACAATCGCGAGGAGACCGGTAAATAACTTCAAGGTCAGCGCCGGCGGCAAGCGAAACATCCGAAAAAGCGGTAATGACTCCCAAACCCGAAGAAACAGTGAGCGTTTTTTCCCGCTTCACCCGTCTATATCACGAAAACAGTAAGTCTCACCCCGGCAAAGGAGTTGATCATGAAATCGTACCGTCTCTCCACCGTGACAACGGCAGTTCTGACCTCCGCGGTTCTGTGCACCGGACTTTTCACCATCGAAGCCCGAGACCGTGGCGGCCGTGTTGACCAAGGACATCGAGGCGAACACCGTGCAGGTAAAATCGATCACCACCGCGGCAACCGGGTGAAAGTGGATCGCCATGACCGCCATGGTCATGTCGTGCGCTCCCTTCCTCACGGATATCGTACGATCCGGACACCGGGCCGTCATTACTACTGTCACGGCGGGGTGTACTACGCGCGCCATTCCCATGGATACGAGATCGTGAAGGCACCCCGTTTCCACCATCTGCCGCGCAACGCCCGGCGAATAGTAGTCAATCGGGGCGTGTATTACGTGTGTGACGACGTGTACTACCGTCCCTGTGACGGATGGTACGAGGTGTGCGAAAGACCGGTCGTGGTGGAAAAGAGCATCGTTTTCGATGCCGGTCCGCTCAGGATCGTTCTGTCCGATCGCGACGTGTATTGAAGAGGGCACCAGGTACCGCCGGAGCGGCTTGCCGGTGATGCAACGGCGGAGGAGGAGGGCCGGAGACAGATTCTCCGGCCCGTTTCCTTTTGAACCTCGACCCGGCCGGACCTGATTTCCCATCCTGTCCGGGTCGATGTTGGATCACCGTTCCACTAGGCCGGAACAGCGGCAAGGCTGCCCGGTCTTCCGCAGTGCGCTCCGGGAACCGGACCAATCAGGCTCTCCAGGGAGATACGTTCCTCCGTTTCCACCAGATCCTTGCATAACCCGCTACCGTATTTTATGTTACTGTACTGTTTGTCCCGGTTCGAGAGAACGCTCCCGCATCTCCGGCGAGAGAAGGCCGGGCGTTATTCAATGTGAAGGTGAGGTACTTATGCGCGCCATTCAGTTTTGCGGACCCCGGAAGATTTCGATGCTTTCCGATGCGCCCGTTCCCGAACCTGCCGAAGGGGAGGTGCAGGTCAAAAGCGTTTTTGTGGGAATGTGCGGAAGCAACATGGGCCATTATACCGGCGAGGGATTCTACAGCCGAACTTATCCTGTTCCGGTCGGACACGCAGGGCATGAAAATATCGGTCACATCACGAAGTCCCGTCACCCGGGGTGGAAGGAGGGCACCCTCGTTCTAGCCCAGCCGGAGGGATATTTCGGATTCGCGGAGTACTTCGTGTGCAAACCACCGGCAATCTCTCTCCTTCCGCAGGATGCACCCGATCCATGTTCTCTCATCATCGCTCAACCGCTCTCGACCGTGCTGCGCGCCCTTTCCCGAACGCAGGATACGGTCATAAACAAGACATGCGCGGTGGTCGGCCAGGGGTCGATGGGTCTGATCTTCACGCACACGCTCAGGCTCATGGGCGCCCGAAAGGTAATCGCGGTCGATCCTCTCGAATGGAGGTTAAACTGGTCGAAACGCTTTCATGCCGATGCCGTGATCGACTCCTCGAAATCGGATGTCCCCGAGGCGATCCGGGAATACACCGAAGGGGAATTATGCGAATTCGTCGTCGATGCCGCGGGCACCGAGGCATCGCTGCAGATCGCGGCCTATTCCGTGAGGAAATTCGGGAGATTGCTCATGTTCGGAATGCCCCATTACGATATGCAGCAGTTCCCCTGGTACCATGTGTTCCGCGGAAATGTCCAGATAAACACATGTGTTGGTCCGGAGTGCGGCGACTACTTCCAGACCGCTACCGATATGGTGCTGGATTTCCGCGCCTCGGCTCTGACCGAACTGGTGACGCCGCGTCTCCCGTGGGAAAAAGCGCAGGAAGCGTTGGAACTTTACGCAACGAATGCGAAAGACGCCATCAAAGTTACTCTCGAACTGTAGACAAATATCATCCGGAAATGATCGACTACACTGAAAACGGGCCGGTCTGTACTGCGGCTCAACGACCCACCTCTCAACATACTCACCTTCGACATGCTCAATGCGCTGGCTGCAGCGCTCGAGCGGGCGAACGACGGACCGGACACGGGCGGTATCGTGATCACCGGTTCCAACAGCCATTTTTCCGCAGGCGCGGACATCAACATGTTCAGGAACATCGCTTCTGACGATGATGCCAAAAGCATCTCCCGCCGTTTCCAGGAGACGTTCGACCTCATCGAGAGTTCACGCAGACCGGTAGTCGCCGCTATCGCTGGAACCGTGATGGGCGGCGCACTGGAGCTCGCACTCTGCGCCCACTATCGTCTGTGCACCCCCGCGACAAGGTGCGGAATGCCTGAAGTCAATCTCGGCATCCTTCCCGGAGCCGGCGGCACCCAGCGGCTGCCGCGCGTCATAGGCCCGGAAGCCGCGTTGCGCATGCTGCTTTCAGGAAAACCGGTTTCTGCGAATGAAGCCCTCGATATGGGCCTTGTGGATGCGATAGGAGATTCGAAGGACCTGATTCCCGGTGTGATGAACCTTCTGCGATGCGGCAAGCCTGCCGTACTGAGCAGCACGAGATCCGACCGCATCGGGGATGCGGTAAAAAACAGGGAAGCGTTTGCCGCAGCGGAAAAGGTTTCCTCAAGGTCACCGTCCGAGGTGATCGCCCCGGCGATGATCCTGGAGACGGTTCGGTGCGGCATCGAGGAATCGTACCGCAGAGGTCTTCT
>CAZGVZ010000263.1:4159-6338 GCA_964529145.1 uncultured Fibrobacteraceae bacterium
GGCGACTTCAGGGACTCGCAACAGGATACGCCATTTCCTTGCGTCCCGCGCGACCGGCAGAATGCCTGGATCCGATCAGGCGAAACCGGGAAAGATCGCCTGCACGGCGGTCATCGGCATGGGGTCCATGGGCTCTGGTATTGCCCAGGCGTTCGCGAGCGCGGGAAAAAAGGTGCTCGTGTTCGATTCCGATAACGCAACAGCGGAAAAGGGAGTCGCCAACATCGTGGAGTCGCTCCGGAGGAAGGTCGACCGGGGCGCGATCTCACGCGGCGATGCGGACCTGATTCTCGGCAGGATAACGGTGGGAAAAAGGTTCGAAGAGATCGCCTCTGTCGATCTGGTCATCGAGGCGGTATTCGAGGAAGTCGAGATCAAAAGGAGTCTGATCGGAAAAATCGGCGAAGTGTGTCCGCCTTCGACCGTGATCGCCTCCAACACCTCCACGATCGATCTCGATCTTCTGGTGGAGAGACTGCATCATCCGGGCAGTCTCGTCGGCATGCATTTTTTCAATCCCGCTCATCACATGCCTCTTGTCGAAGTGGTGCGGAGGGCCGGCAGCGACCCGGAAGCGGTCGCTTCTGTGCTGCAGCTTGCAAAAGAGATGAAAAAGACCGCGATTCTGGTGAACAATTCCGTGGGATTCGTGGTGAACCGGCTTTTCATTCCATACTGCATAGAGGCGTACCGGCTGATTGAAGAGGGGGCCAGGCCTTCCGATATCGATTCCGCGATGACCTCGTTCGGCTTTCCCATGGGTCCGCTCACCCTGATCGACATGACCGGTATCGATATTCTGGCCATCACCAATCTCCGGATGTGCGCGGCCTATCCCTGGCATCTCCCGTTTCCGGCCATCGGCGAAACTCTCCTTCGGGAGGGGTGTCTCGGCCAGAAATCGGGATGCGGCATCTACCGTTACGATACCGGGAAAGGCTCGCCGGCCGAGAACGTCCGTGTCTCGGAGATCGCCGGAGCGGTCCGGAACGTTTCGGGCATTGCTGCACGAACCATCGGGCGCGGAGAGATCACCGAACGTCTGGTCATGCGGCTCGCGGCCGAGGCTCTGCGTCTCGCGCATGAAAAGAACGCGCCGGGAGAGCAGGAGATCGACGTAGCCATGGTTCTCGGAGCGGGTTTCCCGGATTACCGGGGGGGGCCGCTCCGCTACGTACGCGACATCGGACCGCTCGAAGCGCTAGCGCGCCTCGAGCGCCTCGCGGACTCCTTCGGCGAACGGTACCGACCGGGTCAGTATATTCAATCAATCTTAGAGGAGTGATACATGGCTGAACTCAAGAAAATCAACGCCACCGGTGCCATGAAGGGCATCATGGACGCGTATTTCAACCGCCTGATGGGCCCGGACGCCGCAGGCACGAAAATCGCGTACTGTACCAGCGTCGGTCCCGCCGAACTGCTGCGCGCACTGGGATTCGAGGTCTATTTTCCCGAAAACTACGGGGCGATGCTCGGTTCCTCGCGCACCGCGACCGACATGATCCCGCTCGCCAACGCGGCCGGGTACTCCCCCGACATCTGTTCGTATTTGACAAGCGATATCGGTTCATATCTCAAGGGCGACGGCCCGTTCCGTAAAATGGGGTTCTCCGGTCCCCCCAGGGCCGACGTGCTGGTGTACAACACCAACCAGTGCCGCGACGTGAAAGACTGGTTCGAGTTTTACGGCCGCGAATGGAACGTCCCCTGCCTGGGAATCCACACCCCGCGCGCTATCGGCGATCTCGATTCGCTCATCGTCGATTCGGTGGCGCGCCAGATGGAGGCGCTGGTGCGGCCTCTCGAGGAGACGGCCGGCCAAAGGCTGGATTTCGAACGGTTCAAGGAGGTGATCTCCCTCTCGCGCAAATGCACCGAGCTCTGGAAGGCGGTACTGCAGACCGCCGCGACCGTTCCCGCGCCGCTCTCCTTCTTCGACGGAACGATCCAGATGGGGCCCGCAGTCGTGTTGCGCGGAACACCGGAAGCGGTCGACTACTACGAGGTGCTGCTCACCGAACTGCATCAGCGAATCGCGGAAGGGGTCGGCGCGGTCGACGGGGAAAGATACCGCATCTACTGGGAAGGCATGCCGATCTGGGGGAAACTCAAGAACCTCGCCCTTCAGTTCATGGATCTCGGCGCAGCGGTAGTGGCTTCCACCTATTGCAACAGC
>CAZGVZ010000264.1:0-5282 GCA_964529145.1 uncultured Fibrobacteraceae bacterium
CCCTATGGGATTTTCAGCAAGGGGACCACGGCTTTTAGCCGTGGTAGTTGATTCCCGCGCCTTGTTACTCTTTCAGACGTATTTGAGCCTCAACCTCGCAGGCAGGAGTTTCAGCTGTTCGCGATATTTTGCCACGGTTCTGCGCGCGACGGCCATTTCCTCCTTTTTCAGCAACTCGGCGATCTTCTGGTCCGACAGGGGAAGCGAGCTGTTTTCGTGCTCGATCAACTCCCGTATCCGGTTTTTGATGCGCTCGGTCGAAATCTCGCCACTCCCCGCCTCCTGGCTTATCGCTTCAGTGAAGAAATACTTGAGCTCGAAAATTCCATGCCTGGTTTGAACATATTTATTGCTCGTAACCCTGCTTACGGTCGATATGTGCATATCGATCATGTCCGCTACGTCCTGCAGTTTCAGGGGGTTGATATTTGGGGGCCCCTTGTCGAAGAACTCGCGTTGCCGCTCGAGTATGGCGTACATCACCCGCAGCATAGTGTTCTTCCTCTGCTCAATGGAACGGATCAGCCAGGTGGCGCTGTTGAACTTGTCACGAATATATTTCTTCACGTCCCCTTTGGCGCCGCTCCCCCTCTTGAGCAGTTTCGCATACGCGTTGCTGATATGAAGCGAAGGTATCGTGCGGTCATTGAGCATGACTATGTATTTGCCGTCGACTTTTTCGACGATCAGGTCAGGTATGATGGTGGTCGATTTGTCCGCTGCGTACAGATAACCCGGTTTGGGATTGATCGTCTTCAGCACTTCGATCGCTTCCTGTATTTCCCGGGGCTCGACACCGAATTTGCGCGACAGTTCCGGAATCTTCAAGCGTTCGAAGAGTTCCCAGGTCTCGCTGATGATTTTACACGCCAGAGTTCCACGCTGTCCACGTGCAGTCAGCTGCAATATCATGCATTCGCGAAGGTTCCTGGCCCCTACTCCGGGAGGATCCATCATCTGAACGATATGAAGCGCTTCCTCCAGATCGAAAACCGCGGTCCCGGTAAACTCTGCGATATCCTTGAGGTCGAATCGCAAATACCCATCGCTGTCCAGACTCCCGATGATGAAGTGGATCATCAATTTGAGCTTCTCCGGAACTTTTTTCTCGGTAAGCTGTTTGGTCAGGTGTTCTTCGAGCGTTTCCTGGTATACCGCGGCAGGTTCGAACTTTTCCTCATTGGGATCGCGCTCCTCGTTATAGGAGTATCCCAGATCGAATCCCTCCTCCAGATACTCCTCCCAATCGATGTCATCCTCCGCGGTCTGCAATTCCTCTTCCTGCTCCTCAGCCTTTTCCTCCTGCTCCTGTTCGGGAGTGTCTTCGGCCTCGGTCTCGAGTTCGTCGCTCGCCTCGAGCACCGGATTCATCTCCAGTTCGGTCTTGAGCAGTTGCTCGAGCTGCAGGGTATTCACCTGCAGCAGCTTAAGCGACTGAATCATCTGAAACGACAGCTTCTGCTGCAATTTCAATGACATGTCAAGACCGAGATTCACGCAGGTTCCTTTCTTCTATTGTGGTGGCTCTTCGATATGCCCCTCAGGCAGGGGCACAGAACAGATATCCCGCGGCAGGCATTCCCAGTCTCTCGGCCGGGTGCATAATAAAAATAATATCGAAAAGGTGTACTCCGTGCAAGAATCCTGATCGGGATGAATATTCCCGATCAGGATTCCGGTTTGCGCAACAGCTCATGTCTCAATAATCCCATGAATTCAAATAAATCCCATAACGCTTTTATCCAGAAAAAAAGTATCAGAGCACGACGAACGGTTTTCGTGTGATCGCATTCTATGGTGTACCGTATTACCTCTGCCGGGTGTCCGCCCCGGAAGTGTCGGAAGGTCAGTATCGTCCGGTACCCTGCCGTAAAAACAGTGCAAATACCGCTTTTTTTTACATCGAGAGCAATTGCATACTATAGACATGAAATCATGGGCAGCTGTTTTTCTTCTCCTCGCATTCCAGCCATCACCTCTCCGCTCAGCCGATGCCGTTGCCCTCAACCAGGAGGGAATCGAGGCGTATTGCCGCGGTGATTACGACAAGGCGGCCGTCTTTTTTACAAATGCACTCGAGCATTCCCCCGGGGAACCGGTCATTTCCGCGAACCTCTCCGCAGCATACCGGAATCTCGCGACGCGGCATCTTGCCGAACAGAAGAATGAAGAGGCACTTTCGGCTCTGGGACGTGCCCTTACGCAACTGCCTCGCGATACCGCCCTCCTTGCGTATTACATGGCGCTTCTTGTAAGCCTTGGTCTGGAGCACCTGCAACGTATGGATCTCATTGGAGCCCAGAATGCCGCAATAAAAGCGCTCCAGCTCGGGACTGTCTACGCACCGGCCCTCTGTCTCGCGGGGGATGTAGCCTACGCTCGAAACGACCTCAGGAAGGCGCAGGAGCACTGGCTCAGCGCACTTGACGCGAATCCGTCGGACACTTCGGTTTCGAGGCGGATAAGGCGCGCGAGGGCCGAAAGCGATGCCGAACGTTCGCTGTCCAGAACCCGGGCATACAGGTTCGATATCCGCTTCGATTACCGGGCGCTTGGTGACGGGGTCTGCGACATACGCTCTTTTCTCATGGAAGCGTACGAAAAGATCGGACAGGATTTCGGGAGATTCCCGGAATATCCGATCACGGTCATATTGTCACGCGAGGATGTCTTTAGAAATGTCAATAGCCTTCCCGACTACGTATCCGGACTCTACGATGGAAAAATCCATGTTCCCCTCAATTTCACGAAATATCCTCTTCCGACCCTTAAAGGTATCCTGTTCCACGAGTATGCCCATGCGCTGGTCTATGACCTCGCGGGGAATCGCTGTCCTCTGTGGCTCAACGAAGGTATCGCGATGAAGGAGATGAACCATTCGCTTCCGGTCAACAGCGGAGCGCTCATCGATGCGCTTGTTTCGGGGAGCACGCTTACCTTTGAGCAGCTCGATCCGGCTTCCGGCACCTGGCAGAATCCGCGTCATCTCCAGCTTGCGTACGCTCAATCGTGGATGATGATCGAATATATCCTTCATCGCTGGAGTTTTGACCGGCTTAAAAAAATACTGATACGATTCAGGAACGGGAGCGATTTCACGGCCATTCTCCTCGATGAGATGAACCGCACACCCGGGCAGTTCGAAGAGGAGTGGAAAGATTTTGCGTTCAATAAACTCGATCTGGAGCCAAACCAATAACCGGCGCCGGAAGAGAATTCAAGACCGCTCCTTCCCCGGCCGGGCCGTGCGTCTCGGACCTCTTCCAGTTACTCTTTGACGAATTCGTTCGTTCGGAGGTTCTCCACGCGCCTTCAGCCGCCCGTGTATGCACGGCATCTTCAGTCGAGCCTGAAATTCTGTCCCAGGTAAATCCTTCTGGCTTCGGGATTGACCGCAAGTTCATGTGCTGTTCCTGAAATGAGAATTTTCCCTTCGGCCATGATATAGGCCCGGTCCGTTATCCGAAGCGTCTCTCTGACGTTATGATCGGTGATGAGCACACCATATCCTTTGGTTCGCAACTCGTGCACGATGCTCTGGATGTCCTCGACCGCGATCGGATCCACGCCCGCAAAAGGTTCATCGAGAAGAATGAAATCAGGCTGAATCGCGAGGGTCCTGGCGATCTCCACCCTTCGCCTTTCTCCTCCGGAGAGTGTATACCCGAAATTCTTTTCGAGATGAGCGACGTTGAGCTCTTCCAAGAGCTCCTTCATTCTCCTTTTCCGCGCCCGGGCGCCCAGGTGCTGGTGTTCCAGAATCGACATTACATTGTCGCCCACCGAGAGCTTCTTGAAAATGGAGGCTTCCTGAGGCAGATAGCCTATTCCCATCCGTGCGCGTTTGTACATCGGTTTTCTGGAAATATTCCTGTTGTCCAGAAATATCCTTCCCTTGTTGGGACGGATCAGCCCGACGATCATGTAAAAAGTGGTGGTCTTTCCCGCGCCGTTGGGACCGAGCAGGCCAACGATTTCGCCCTGACGCACGGTGATCGACGCTCTGTCCACCACTTTACGCTTGCTGTACATTTTCACGAGGTTTTCGGTGCGGATCTCCCGTTCCGTTTCCGGAGAATCCTGGATGCACGCCGATTCCGCGTCCCGCGTTGTTTCTGGGAACTCCGGCGCATCTGGATCCGTCCGTCCGACACTGTCGCTTTTCGTTTCCGGTTCCATTGTACCACTACCGTTCATGTGGAAAGAAAATTCCCCTGGCGCTTCCCGCCAGATTCAGGAACACCGCCTTCCCCCTGCTGAAGTTGACGGTGATGCTGTCCCCGCTCGCCTCGTTGACACCGCGGCTCTCCTCCTCCTCGATAAAATACGTACTGCGCGCGTTACCCCATATTTTCACGCGATCCACATTGCCGTCCGCCGAAAACGACATGAGCATCACCTTGCCGTTGGCCTGATTGACAAGCTCCGGCGACAGCGCGCTGTAGTTTTTACTTATCGCTTTACCGTGCACCCAGAGAGAATCGAGATCACCGGAATCGCTGACGGATATATACAGGCTGTCGCCCCATATATGTACGAATCCGGTATCGTTTTCCTTCACGGCCGTATCGATGTACACGGCATGGGCGCTACCGTATACCGAGGCGCTCTGGAGCGTTTCGTCGCCGAACGAGAGATCCACGGAGTCCCCCACGAGGAGATGAATATCGTATGTTACCCGGGGGGAAAGGCGCAACGACGCCCTGTTGTGCTCGGTAAAGTAAATCGCCCGCGCGCAGTGCGACAGCAGTTTCCCTTTCGCGATGCGCACGCTGTCGATGACGACAGCCTGTTTGAGGGAGTCGTCGTACTCCATCTCTTTTCCGGAGATGACCAGCGTTTCCACTGCCGCGGTATCGAACCTGACCATGCGCGGGGCTCCCTTGAGGGTAAAGTCTTTCGATTCGATGCGGTACGTCGCTCTTTCTCCCGTAAGTTCAGTGAGCTGCATGGTGTCGCGGTAACGAAAATGTCCGGTCGCTTCTATCTGATTGTCCCTCTTTGTGAAAAGCATCCTGTCGCAGGTGAGGATTTGAGCTTTCTGGGTGATATGTACGTTGTCGCGGAAATACACCTTGCCTTCGCTCCTCCACCAGGTCGCCTCGTCGGAACGGATGGTGATGTCGTCATAAAGGAAAACCACGTTTCCACGCAGGACACTGATGAATTCACCGTTTGAATACGTGTTCTCGTTATTGTCTGCGGAATGAAGTATCAGCGCCGAATTCCTCTTCGGTTCCGAAGGCCTATTGTACGGCAATGCTGAAAGAACGCACAATATA
>CAZGVZ010000264.1:5292-6332 GCA_964529145.1 uncultured Fibrobacteraceae bacterium
TATAACAAGGAGGGGCACGCGGTTCGCCGCCCCGGACGCATGGACACGGACCGTTCGCGTATCACCTCTAAAAGACGTTCTCATTTTCCTGCTCTACACGTTTCTGGAAATCCGGGAATTTTCCGGTTACATCCGATTTGAACGAAAAACGGGAGAAATCCTCGGTCGCATCGAGGCCCTTGCCCCTGAGGACGTCTCCTTTTTTCGTTTCGATCTGGACGAAGGTGTCCGATTCCACTCTTTTTCGATTCTTGAACCATCTGAGATTTTCCGTACGGATTTCCATCGAATCCCGGGTGCGGATGAACACGTCTCCCCAGACGTGATAGCAGTCCATCCCGCTTCCGACCGTTCCCGAATCCGACAGTACCCTCGTGCTCGCGGCCCCGGTCGAATCGTACATTGTGATACGTACGGGAACCACGGTGATCGATCCGGTATCCGTGAGCGGCTTCGCCATGTATTCCGCATCCAGCTTCAACTGGAGCCGGCCTTTATTGAATATATGAACGGTCGACCCTGCGAATTTCTGGAGCGGAACTCCGATGCTGTCGGCCGCAGGAGGCAGCTCATCTTTCACTCTGCCGCATTCGGCAAGCGTCAATGTCAAGGCCAGCGCCGCGATCCAACCCGCCTCTCCCGCGATTTTCATCTCTCTCCCGCATCCTTCCCCGCATTCTTTTCCGTATCACCTCGTCGCCACCTGCGGTGCATCCAGACCCACTGATCGGGATACCGTTCGATCGTGCCGCATATGATACGGTTCACCATGGCGACGTTGTGCAAGAGATCCTCTTCGAATCCGTTCCCTTCCTGTAAAGAAAGAGGTCCCTCGATGAAAACGTGATGGCTGTCGTCCGGCTGGCGCACGGTGGTTGCGACGAACACCGGCAGGCGCATTCTCATGGCCATCTTCAGGGGTCCCGAAGGCGTATGGGCTATCCTGCCCAGGAATTCCGCGAATACCCCTTCCACCGAGGTATCCTGATCGATCAGCACCCCGAAAAGCCGGCCCTCCTTGAGATGCCGCACGATCCTGC
>CAZGVZ010000265.1:0-6330 GCA_964529145.1 uncultured Fibrobacteraceae bacterium
CTCGAAAATGTCACGTACTACATGAGGTACCGCTGGAAATATACAGATCTTTCCAAGGACGGCGATCAATCCTCGAAAGAACATGAGTACGGCATCAACATCATCGATATCGATGACCGCAGCATGCAGAAGATGGGTCTCTACTGGAACTGGACCCGGGCATATCAGGCGGACCTTATCCGGAAAGTATCGAACCGTTTCCCTGCGGCGATCGTATACGATATCCTCTTCGGGGCCGAGGAGGACGGCAATCACCGCTCCCGGATCGAAAGCCTTCTTGCCCGAAGTGTCATGGCCGACCCCGGCGCGGTCCTTTCCGACCGTTTGCGCAATGCGATCGTCTCGGCGATCGACTACGATGACGCCTTTGTAAAAGCCACCGCGGATGCGGGATGCGTTTACCACGGCGTGTGCCTTTCGGACGAGAACGATTACCGCGACTTCGCTCTTTCGCAGGTACGCCACAGGATGACCATGGAATGGCACGATTCGCTCAATCCACCCTCGGCAATCGCCCTTGATGACCGCAGGCTCTCCGCCATTCTTAATCGTAAAACAATCATCGACGGTATCTTTCCCCGGCTCGCGCATGCCGCCAGGGCCATAGGTCATGTGGATATAGTCCCGAGCGAGGACGGCGTCATACGCGAAGTGCCGCTTTTCTACCGGTTCGGGGAGCACAGGCCGGTATATCTTCCGATCAGCGTCAGGACGGTCGCTTCCCTTTTCGCGACCCCAAACGACGAGATCGTATTCGAACCGGGACGGTTCGTGGACATCGGTTCTCCTTTCAAGGCGTTCATGGACGATGATGGGACGCTCCGCTTTTCGTACCCGAACGTCACCGAAACCCAGGTTCGCGCGATCATCTCGAACGGCTCCAGGATACTGTCCCTCCGACCGGGTGAAAAATGTGAAATCACTTCGTATCTCGCCGCATCAAAAGACGACAGCGGAAATGTGACCCTGGAGATGAACGTTCCCGGAACGGTGCCCTGTTCCCTGGCTACGGTGCTCATGAATTCGGAGCTCGACAAAGTCCTCGCGCTTCCGGCCGGTAAAAGCCTGGATCTGGCATCCGATATCTCGGTCGTACGGGACAGCGAATCGGACTGGATCGTGACCGCCCCGTTCGACGCCGGCGAATGGTATTTCGGCGCCCTCGATCTTTCGACGATCGCGATGCTCGAGCCGCAAGACCTCGCGCGGATCGAGCCGGGAAAGCGTCGTATTATATGTCATCAGTTTCAGGTGTCGCGGCGCGGCACAGACCTGGTCTCCTCTCTTCCCTGCCTCAGGAACGGGACTCTGCATGAGCTCTGCCTCACCCCATGGGAAACCGTCGCGTCCATTCCCCGCGGAACCCGCATGGATTTCGGCCGTCACGTCCGCATTCCATTGACGCCGGAAAACCGGCACATCATCACCTTCTTCGGCCCGAAATCGGTGCCATTCCGGACTTTCAGTTTCTATGATCTGGTCAATGATCGCGTGCAGGGTTCCTTCGAGGGAAACATATTCATCGTTGGTTCAACCGCGCCCGCGCTCTTCGACATCAAATCGGTGCCGCACGACCGGAGCTACCCCGCGGTGGAGATTCACGCTTCACTGATCAACTCCTTTCTTACCGGCACTTTCGTTCATCGCCTCAACCGGTGGCAGGACTTCCTCATCCTGCTGCTTATAGGCGTTATCATAGGTTTCACTTCATCACTGTTCAAACCTTTGGGAGGAGCGCTGTGCGCGGCGGGCGGCGTGTTAGTGTATTTTCTCGTCGCGATGACCCTGTTCGGCTCAGACCACCTGTGGATAGAGATCGCCCGCCCGATCCTCGCGATACTCCTCACGTTCACCGCGGTGATGGCGTATCGGTACATCACCGAGGAGAAGGATCGGAAATTCCTGCAGAACACCTTTAAACAGTACCTCTCCCCGGAGCTGATCGATATCATGTATAAATCCCGGCAGCAGCCTCTGCTGGGAGGCGAGGAGGGAATCCGCACCGCATATTTCACCGATATACAGGGTTTCTCCACGTTTTCGGAGGAACTCGGCTCGCCCACACGTCTGGTGGAATTGCTGAACGAATATCTCAGCGCAATGACCGACATTCTCCTGAAACACTACGGAACACTTGACAAATATGAAGGCGACGCGATCATCGCGTTCTTCGGGGCCCCCATGCCTATCGACGACCATGCCAGGCAGGCATGCCTGTCGGCTCTCGCGATGCAGAAGGCGCTCGGCGGCCTCCGTGCAAAGTGGGCGGCAGACGGAGACCGGTGGCCCGCGATAGTCCACCGGATGCGGATGCGCATCGGTATCAACACCGGCCGCATCACCACGGGGAACATGGGATCGAGCATACGGAAAAACTATACCATGATGGGAGATGCCGTCAATCTCGCGGCACGGCTCGAAAGCGCGGCGAAACAGTACGGAGTTTATACGATGATAAGCCAGAACACCCGTGATATGATCGGAGATGATTTCACGGTGAGACAACTCGATAAGATCCTGGTGGTGGGGAAATCGGAACCGGTGACCGTCTACGAGCTGCTCGGAAAACGAAGCGACGGGAAAGAGGACCTCGAAGAGCTGCTTGCCCTTTACCAGGAGGGTTTGAATTATTTTTATTCAAGGGAATGGGATCTCGCCATCGGAAAAATGGAGGCGGCTCACCGGATGGAGCCGGGCAGGGAATTTTCCCCGAAGGGCATGACGCCTTCGCGTAAGATAATCGAATACTGCGAAATGTACCGGTCACATCCTCCGGGTCCCGACTGGGATGGTGTAATGCGACTTTCATCGAAATAGGAGTCAGCCATGATTCGAACCTTGCTCTGCCTTCCTTTCAGGTTGCTTTCAAGTATCGTCAAGGCGCTTTTCAAACTTGCCGGTTTCGTCTGCTCTCTGGGATTCGGAACCCTGAAAATGGTGATCAACCGCCTGTTCGGAACCTTTTTCGGCGCGTTGATCGGGTTTTTTCTCGGAAAAAACCATATCGGCATCAGGATTTTCAAAAGGAAAAAAAAGGCCGCCGTGAAGTAGGCCCGGCGGCTCGATTCCAACCTTGCATCCTATCCGCGGCGCACGGCACCGGCTATGGCTGGTATTTAAAAACCACTACGCCAAGCGGGGGCAGTGACGCGAGTACCGACTGCTCACGGCCGTGCCACGGCTGCGAAGTAGTGACGAGTCCTCCGGAATTCCCCACGCCGCTTCCTCCGTATTCCACCGCATCGCTGTTGCAGATCTCTTTCCAGAAACCGCCGGCGGGCACTCCTATCCGGTAGTTCCGGCGGGGAACAGGAGTGAAATTGCAGCCGACAAGCACCATTTCCCCCGGCGCGTTCCCCTTGCGGATGAACGTGAGAACACTGTGTTCCCAGTCGTTGCAGTCTATCCATTCGAAACCCGCGGGTTCGAAGTCGAGCTCGTGAAGCGCAGGTATGGATTTGTAGAGACGGTTCAGATCGGTCACCAGAAGCTGAATTCCCGAATGACGCTGCCACTGGCTCAGATGCCAGTCGAGGCTGTGGTCGTGCGACCACTCGTTCCATTGCCCGAACTCCCCGCCCATGAAAAAGAGCTTCTTGCCGGGATGGGTGAACTGGTAGCTGATCAGCAGGCGGAGATTCGCCAGCCGCTGCCAGTCGTCCCCCGGCATCTTGTTGGCCAGCGATCCTTTGCCGTGCACCACTTCGTCATGCGATAACGGCAGTACGTAATTTTCGGTAAATGCGTACAGCATGCTGAACGTCAGTTCATGATGATGATACTTGCGGTGCACCGGATCTTTCCCCATATAGGTGAGCGTATCGTGCATCCACCCCATGTTCCACTTCATACCGAACCCGAGTCCTCCCACGTAGGTAGGACGCGAGACCATCGGCCACGCTGTGGATTCCTCCGCGATAGTCTGGACATCGGGGAACTCTTTATAGATCACTTCGTTGAGCCGCTTGAGAAAAGAGATGGCTTCGAGATTTTCTCTTCCGCCGAAACAGTTGGGAATCCATTCTCCGTCTCTTCTGGAATAATCGAGGTAGAGCATCGAGGCGACCGCGTCTACACGCAGCCCGTCGATGTGATACTTGCCTAACCAGAACAGGGCGCTGCTGAGCAGAAAGGCCTGCACCTCGTGACGACCGTAGTTGAAGATATAGCTCTTCCAATCGGGATGAAAACCTTTTTTGGGATCCGCGTGCTCGTAGATGCAGGTTCCATCGTAATAGGCAAGCCCATGTTCGTCTCCGGGAAAATGGGACGGCACCCAGTCGAGGATGACCCCGATGCCCTGTTGATGCAGGTAATCGACAAGATACATGAAATCCTGCGGAGAGCCGAATCTGCTGGTGGGAGCGAAATAGCCGGTCGTCTGATACCCCCACGAACCGTAGAAGGGGTGTTCCATGACCGGCAGCAGTTCAACGTGAGTAAATCCCATGCCCTTGACGTATTGTGCCAGTTCCGGTGCGATTTCCCTGTAGGTCAGAAACTCGTTTCCCTCGTTTCCCTTTCTACGCCAGGAACCGAGGTGCACTTCGTAAAAGGAAAGCGGTGAGGAGAGCGCGTTGCGGGACTTCCTTTCGCTCATCCATTGCGCGTCGTTCCATTGATAGTCCAGATCCCACACGATAGGCGACGTTTTCGGCGCGACTTCCCAGTAAAACGCGAACGGATCCCCCCTGTTCGCGCGGTAACCATTGACGTGTGATTCCACATGGAACTTGTAATACATTCCGGCCTGTATGCCGGGAATGAAACCTTCCCAGATCCCGGAACTGTCCCATCGGGGATAGATCGGGCTCTTTCCGGTGTTCCATCCGTTGAAGTCGCCTACCACCGATACGTTTTTGGCGTTGGGTGCCCAGACGGCGAAATAGGTTCCCTTGACTCCGTCGACCGTCATGGGATGGGCGCCGAGTTTGTCGTAAAGGTGAAAATGATTCCCTTCCTTGAACAGATAGATATCGTAATCGCTCAGCAGTGTGACGCTGCCCGGAGCGACCGGTTGTTCGTTCTCCACTCTATCCTTTTTGACTTTCATGACAGCTCCTCTTGAATCGATGGTTTGCGCAACGTTTATTCAAGCTCCGGACATGGCGACCTTCGGTCGCACGGATCACGAATAACCGGGTTCGCCGGGACTCTTACCGGAAGGAGAGATCCAATATCCGGATAAGAGATTATATTAAATATAGTTTAAGAGATGTACAACTTTATCACTTCACGTGCGGAATGCACCTGAAATCCATCGATTTTCGGCATGTTCGAACGAGAGTTGCCGATTTCGCGAGCGTTTGATGATGTGTATTCCCGGAGACCACGATCGGATATTTCACGACAACTGATTTCGCCTCATGATGAAGACGCAGGTTTTCTTCATTTTTTCCCCATACATGCGGCAAAAGGCGCCTTATCCGGATACAGGGCTGTTTCCAGCACGCAGAGTGAGTATATTTTCAAGAGAACGGATCCCACACACCGAGGAGCAAACGAAGATGAATACAACTTTTGTGCCGGCAGCGCTCACCCTCATCACACTTCTTCCCGGGTGCTCATTCAAGCGTCCTTCACCTGCGCTTCGTTCCGCCCAGCAGAGCGAGCGGGCGGGAAATCTCGAACAGGCGCTTTCGTCCTATGCCGAAGCGGCATTCGTTTCGATTCCCTCGACGGATCTCCCTGACATAAACCGGTCCAAAATCCTTTCCGGCGATTTACTCAAAAAGGAAATCGGCAGGTATTTCACCTGGATCACCGGTCCACGCCAGCAGGTTTCCCCAGATGCAGCCGCAGCGCTCGAAGGCATCACCCGATGCGCCGGTCACGGTCGAAACGAAAATGCCATCTCCGATTCAACGGTGCATCCCCTTTCTCCGGAACGGTATCTAGAAGAATGGAACAGCTCTTTTTTCGCACCTAAGGTAAAGATAGACCCATCCCACGCATCACTGGCCTCCGGAAACCATGCGCGCGGGATCTCGCTTCTTGTTGTCCGGAGCGCCAAAAGCTACACGTACGAAATCAATCTGATCAATACCTCGACGGTGCACGGAACGAAATGCATCCTCTATCCGGAATCTTCTGTAAGACTGTATGCACCACCGGGAGAATATCTCCTGATCTGTCGCAGTACCGTGATCTTTCCTTCCGAAGAGATATGGCGTTCCGGCTACACACCGATTCCGCTGACGATACCTCAGGAAAGCTCACTGGTTACCATGGAGCTAAGGACCAGCGTCCCCCGAAAAACGAAATAACGGGCTTTGACGCGATAGCATTGCACCGGGGAATCGTGCGATTCCCCGGCATATCGCATCGGTG
>CAZGVZ010000266.1:0-1683 GCA_964529145.1 uncultured Fibrobacteraceae bacterium
CAGGAGAGCGCGGCGTCCCGAAGTTCGCTGCAGGTATGACCTCGTCGAGACGTTCAGACTCCTTGTCCTCGACCCCCAGCCTTTCCTCAACGCCCTGCTGCATACGATGTCGCTCGAAAGCTTATCAACACTCGATTTCACGGTCGAGCCGCGCAATCCCGATACCTCACTCGTGCACGTAGCCGTGACGCAGTCGGTTTCGAAGAGGGGATTGTTCACCTTTACCGAAAGTGACCTGACCCTCTCCGTCACCCGCCATGGGGCGATTCTCGCCAGGGGCCCCGGGGAGGAGAAACGGTGACCGGGCGTGGCTGCGGCCGGGCGGTGAGCACGGGGTGTCCGGTTCGCGTCGTCAGAAAATGACCGGTGGCGTAAGCCTCGGGCGATCGCGGTCTCCATCGACTGCCGGCCTCTCAGGCCGGAGGAGAATGTATTTTTAACGCATGTACAGGTTGTTCATTTCGATCGCGATCTCTTTCACCGCTGCTTTTCCATCTCAGAAAATCTACCTCATTCACGGATTCTGCAGCATACCGCTCTCCATGGTACGGATCAAAAAGGAACTCCTGAAAAGAGGATACACTGTGGAGAACTACGGGTACCGCAGCGTCCGCAACGATCTGGAGATTCTGGGAAAAAGACTCCACCGGGAGATAGCGGCGCTTCCGGAGGATTCCGTATCGTTCATCACCCATTCCATGGGTGCGCTCGTGGTCCGGTCGATGTGCCGTCATCTCGATTCATCCGATCGATTTCCCTTCATTCACCGGTTCATCATGATCGCCCCTCCGAACCGCGGGGCGGAAATCGCGGATTACCTCTCCTCCAGCAAGGCCATCAGCGTCTTGTTGGGCCCGAACCTCGGAAAGATGAGGACCGACAGCGGCTCGTACGCCAATTCTCTGCCTCTCCCGAAGTGCGAAAAGACCGGAACCATTGTCGGAATCGGAAAGAAGGGATTCTGGTTCGACCGCAGGGTGAGCAGGCTTTCCGACGGGTATCTCACTCCCGGGCGGGCCCTCCTGGGCATCGAAACCGACATAGCTTTTGTTAACGAGTCGCACAACCTGATCTCGATGAGGAGCCGCGTGGTAGAACTTGTCGTCCGGTTCTTCGAGCACGGCTCTTTTGCCGAAAAGGCATGGTGAACCGCATTCTGCAGAAACGGCCGTCGCCCATGTGAGACACTTTCAGCTGCAAAAGTCCTCAGCTCCCCCTTCAGGGAAGCGCCTCTTCATGAGCTCACACTGATAAAGAATACTCCCTCCCCCGCTGAGCGAGGTGAAGCCAGCGGGGGGATCCCGGTGTTTTACGATGCATGTACAGTACACCGGGTGAAACCGGTCTCCGTCACTAAAAAACCGAACCTGTTTTCCCCGTTTCGCGAACCGTTTTTCCTGAAACTGCAGTACGCTTCCTCATTCTTCCGCTCCCCGCGGACCCCGCATACAGGCTTGCCATGGCGAGTTATTTGCTGGAGCATACCCGGTCCGGAATCAGGTTTTTTCAACACACAGGAGGCGCTATGAAAACGACGCGTCAGGCGACCGAAGAGTATGGAGTGGGCGATATCGAACAGCTGGTCAAGGATCTCAATTCACTGATTCAGCTTGACATCGACGCATACATGGCATATGGGCAGTCGATCCGGGAGATGCCGGTGACATTCATCAAGGAACGTCT
>CAZGVZ010000266.1:1693-6304 GCA_964529145.1 uncultured Fibrobacteraceae bacterium
GAAGATCACAAGAATCACGCGGATACGCTTTCGGAAATCGTCCGCGGATTTCACGGGGAGCCGCCGAAATTCTCCCCCGACATGAAGGGGTTCCTCATCCAGGGGATGACCGCCATCCAGAGCAAAATCGGAGCAGAGGGTGCGCTCAAGGCGATGGAGACTAACGAGAAGCTGACCAACGATCGCTATTCGAAAGCCGTGGTCTGGGATGTCCCTCAGGAAGTGAAGACGATTCTGGAGAGGAATTACGATGATGAAAGAAAACACCTCGCCTTCATCAAGGACGAACTGGAACGGAAGCGCTGGAAATCGGAGTAACCGAATCAACTGTCGCGGCTGAAAGCCAGTCGGAATCTCCACTCGCATGCCGCATTCTCCCGGCACTGGAGAACGATCCGTGGGTGGTGTACGCATGACTCTCGATACATGACGTTCCATAAAAACGTGCGCCACCCGTTGTTCACGACCATCATACCGCCGGTTTCACCCGGGCGGGATATTGAAATTCTCATTCGGGCCAACGAATCCAACAATCCGTTATACAAAACCTGCCGACAAGTAATTTTCACACCTTTCGGCCTTTTCGGCAATGAATGCGCAATAAATATGCTCCACCTTCACGACCGTTGCATGGAAACAGTCCGGAAGAGCAACCGGCCGTACACAAAAAGTATACGGAAAAATGACATGAATATATGAATTAGTACGAGTACGGCTGGGAACCTGTTTATATTCGCTACTATATTCCTGAAGCGGGGATTCGAACGATCCTCACGGCATATTCATGAGAACACAGGGGGAGAAAACATGAAACATGCCATGTCCTTCATAAAATCTTCGAAATACGTCATCTATATCAATACATTAATCTATAAGGGAGGCGTGAAATGCTACGAGCAAGCTTATTAGTATTATTGGGTTGTTTTACCATTTTCGCCGCATCGCCGGATGTAGCGCTGACCGGTACCGTAAAGGACGGCACCGGAAAGGCTCTCAGCGGGGTAAAAGTGAGTCTGGTGAAAGTGGCATCCCTGAAAGACACGACCGATTCGACGGGTAAATTTGAACTGAAAACGACAGTGGGAATCGCAAAACCCTACGACATTTCAGTCCGGAATCCCTCTTCGAGCATGGGAATCAACGGTACCCGGATTCAGTTCTCCCTTAGCTCCGAAGCGAAGAACGGTTCGATCGAGATCTTTTCCAATAACGGACGCAGGAACGCGTTGATCCCTCTGGGAAAACTGCAGGCTGGTGCTCATTACCGGGAACTGCCCCAGCTTTCCGCAGGATTCTACGTCATGAACATCACGCTCGATCAGGCGATCACGACAATGGGACTGGTAAAAGCCGGCTCCATGCTCTATGTCAAAAAGACCAGAATCGGTGCAGTATCGGGAGGTCCGGCCCGATCCGCCGCGGGGACCGCGCCCCTGGATACGCTAGTTGCCGAGGCTACCGGATATATCACTACGAAAGTTCCTCTGGATTCCTACCAGAAAAGCGATATTCCGGTGACGCTTACCGCCGGTTCGTCGACATGTCCAGAAGTGCCGAAGCTGCCCGCGGCTTCCGCATTGACCTACAACAATTCCAAACTGCCAGATCCGTTCGAGTTCAAGTTCATGGATCTGCCGAGAGTTACCACAAAGGCGCAGTGGGAGTGCCGGAGGGCTGAAATCAACGCGATCGCGCAGGAGTACCTTTACGGGCATATGCCCCCGAAACCCGAGGTCACCGGAACGGTGAACGGGGGGAAAATCACGGCGAATTGCAAATACAACGGAAAAACCGCATCATTTTCCGTCACAGCGAACGGATCCGGAGACATTCTTGTCTTTGAATTCGGGATGGGCGCTCCGAAGCCCGCCAACTCCCGCTCGTGCGGTCTAGACGCTGGCTCGATGATAAACACCATGAGATCGCTTTACGGCAGCACCGACGTCGGCACCTGCATGGCGGTGGCATGGGGCGTGGGCCGCATCATCGACGTGCTCGAACAGAATCCGGACGGCGGAATAGACGCGACCAAGGTCGTGACCACCGGCTGTTCTACCAACGGCAAACTGGCTCTTATCGCCGGCATCTTCGAACCCAGAGTCGCGATCTGCGTTCCGGTGGAGTCGGGCGCATGCGGCACCTGCTCCTGGCGCGTCGCGAAATCGTACGGAGGCGGTGACTCGAACAAGAACTGTCAGGATATAAACCATCTGGAACAGAACTGGCTCGGCGATGTCGCGAAACCGTTCCGGGACGGACTCAGCATCGACAAGCTTCCGATAGATCAGCACGAAGTCATGGCATTGCGCGCTCCTCGTCCGATGATCGCGTTCAACAACTACAAGGAGTGGAAATGGCTCTGCGCCAAGGGCAACGTCGCGGCGGCGCAGGGTTGCCACTGGATCTACAAGGCTCTGGGCGCTTCCGACAACTTCGGTTTCGCCGAATCGCAAGCCGATCATAGCCACTGCACTTTTCCGAACGAACACAAGTCAGAACTCCAGGCGTTCTATGACAAATTCCTCAATGGAAAGGCCGACGCCAACACGAAAGTCATGCGGTGGAACAGTCAATCGCAGGAGACCGAAAAATGGTTCGACTGGGACACGACTGTGGTTCTCCAGTAGTTTTGTGGAGATGTAGTTTTACTTGTTGAAGGGGGAGAGCATTTAAGGCTTGCACGGCCTTAAATGCTTTTTCATTTATACGCGGCCTGGATCTGCCCGGCAGCACCCGGCGCGTTCGACTTAATGGAACACTCATCGAGTATGGAGGAAAAAGTGTTGAAGGAACATCGTCTTCTGGCAACGATACCCTGCACGATCGCTCTTCTTTTGCTTACGGGATATGACCTTTTGGCTGCGGTGTCGCCGCAACTGATCGCCCAGTCAGACTCCGCCATCGATAGT
The DNA here is from genome assembly GCA_964529145.1 of uncultured Fibrobacteraceae bacterium. GTDB lineage: Bacteria > Fibrobacterota > Chitinivibrionia > Chitinivibrionales > Chitinispirillaceae > JAFGNB01. Next base: position 4,603 of record CAZGVZ010000266.1, read on the forward strand.
CTGCGTAAAAGGAACTGTACTCTGACTCTCACCTCGAACGGGCAGCCGCTGGCCGGCAAAGAGGTGCGGATCGTCCAGCTTCGCAACGATTTCGGTTTTGGCGGTACTATTCACACCGCGGGCCTCAACTGGGACAGCGTCAGCTACGGCGACAATCTCTTCAACAGATATTTCGACTGGGCGGTCCCGGAGAACGAGATGAAATGGCCCTATACCGACAAGGCGCCCGACACTGTCAGCTACAAGGACGCCGACGTTCTCGTCGACTGGTGCAACGCGCGAGGCATCAAGGTACGCGGACACAATCTCTTCTGGAACGAGGACACCCTCTGGCTTCCCAAGTGGACCTACACGCTCGGGGCCGCGGAATTCAGGGCCGCGATGGAGCGACGGATCACCGGCATCATGACCCATTTCAAGGGGAGGGTCGCCCACTGGGACATCATCAACGAACTGATTCATTATCCGCAGGCGACCCACGGCACGCCGGAAGTCACCCTGTTCGATTCGATCACCGGGGATCCTGACATTTTCAGATGGGTATTGAAAAAAGCGCGGGAGGTCGATTCGGTGGCGAAGTTCACCATAAACGAATACGCCATCCTCGAGGATCTCGATGCGACACCAACAACCTATTCGATCTTCATCGATAAGATGAACCGGCTCCTCACGGACAGTTCATCTTTCGACATCGTGGGCCTCGAGGGGCACTTCGGCGGTTCGATCGAACAGGCCAAGTACGCGGCGAATCTCGACCGAGTGACCTCTGCGATACCCCGGCCGATATGGCTTACCGAGGTGGATTTCGCGGTTGCCGAAGAGATCCCCGACAGAATGGAAGAGCTGATGCGAACCGCGTTCGCCCACCCCAATGTGGGAGGGTTGATGCTCTGGTCATGGTGGGAGGCAAAAAAATGGCGCTCGGAGATGACCAGCACCCTTGCTGACGGAGCACTGGGGGAAACCGAGACGGGTACACGATGGGTGGAAATGCGCGACAAATGGAAAACCAGACTCGCCGTGACGACCGATGCCGCGGGAACGAGTGCCTTTCGCGGATTTCAGGGTGAGTACATAGCCGTTCATCGCGCGGACAACCAGTACCTCGCGAGCCGATTCTACCTGGAACCTGGAACTAGTGACAAAGCGGTGACTCTCGCCCTCAAGGATACCGTCATCACCGATTCCATGTACAATGAATTGATCAAGGTACCCGTGAGGAGAAGCATGGGTTCAGGTTTAACGCCGACATACATGTACCTCAACGGGCGCCGCATCACCCTTCGTGATCGCGCTGCCGGCGAGGGGCTCTTTCTCTTTACATACTCGGTCACAGGACGTCAGCTCTCGAAAGTGCCCCTCTCCCTGCACCGGAAAAGCGTGGACCTTCCTGCCGCGATCACCGCGGGGTGCAGGATCGTACGGATCGGTACATCCGCTGATCGAATATCGGGGCATCTCCCGGGATGAGGGTGGCGGCAGGATGCACTACCCTCCCCTGCATACCACGATTTTTATACCGAACGAAGAGATGGTGTGGGCATTTCTGACCACACGGTGAGTGCTTCGATCCCGATTTTTCTCGCATGCCACACTGGTTTTTCCTATATTCCCCTGCATGATTTCAGTAAAAGAGTACATGGAGTATCGCGATTTCCTCAGGGATTATTTCGCGGAGATGAAAAAGAGGCAGCCCTGTTAC
>CAZGVZ010000267.1:0-6291 GCA_964529145.1 uncultured Fibrobacteraceae bacterium
CAGAAACGAATATCGAAGGTATATTGAGCCTCATGGCAGCCATCAGCATTCCCGGAGTGATCTTGTCGCAGTTGCTGATGCAAATCATGGCATCGGCCTTGTGGGCATTGCACATATATTCGACGCTGTCCGCGATGAGATCACGTGACGGAAGGGAGTAGAGCATGCCGTCATGACCCATGGCTATTCCGTCGTCAATCGCGATGGTGTTGAACTCGGCCGCGAAATATCCCCTCGCTTCGATAATCGCTTTCACCCGTTGCCCGATCTCGTGAAGATGGACGTGCCCCGGTACGAACTGGGTGAAAGAATTCACCACCGCGATGACCGGCTTGCCGATCTGTTCCTCCTTCATGCCGTTAGCGCGCCAAAGACTCCGCGCTCCAGCCATAAGCCGGCCCTGCATGGTCTTGGCGCTTCGAAGAGGAAAACCCATACCTGTCTCTCCTTCATTACCGCCTTCCCGCCTCGATTCACCACGCACCCTGGCAAAATTCTCCGGACCGGTAGATCCGCAGGTCATATCCTCATCGAAAATGACCGTTTCATGCGCCCCGCCCGTATCTTTTACAGGTATTCACGGAAAACCGAACGTGAAAAGGTGTAGAAAAAAAGTTATCGATGAACCGTCCAGATCAGGCAAAACCTGAGTCGAGCGACTCTGTTCGAGAGAGGGAAGATGTCGGGTAGAAAATGCATGCAGAAGTGCAGACACACCCGCGGAGGCATGTCGGGCATTTTTACAGCGGCATATTCGCAGACAGCTTTCTTCTCACCTCAGTGGAATCGATCGACCTGAGTAAAACCTGTATAGGACGATCCCTTTGCGCGATCTGCTTCGCGGACATCGGCACAACCGGATCGTGGCCGCTTCGGCGTATCACCGGATCGATACGCCCTTCGCCTGCGAACCCGTTCCGCTCGCTGCCGCTGTGCATCTCAACGAAAATTAGTCGTCCGATCTAGGTAAAACCTTGATCTTCAGACTGAGGTAAAAATAAGAAACCACACTTCGCAGGACAAGAAGTACCTGATGAGTGGCGGAATACACCACACCGCACGAGGTCCGGCACTTGATGAAAAACGGATGCGTGGTTATAATAAAGCGGGAACTCCTTCCGTAACAGGAGATGCGCAACGCGCAGCCGGAGAAAAATGTCTATGTCGAATGCGGAAAGAAAAGGAGTTTATCGTCATTTCACTGATCCGCAGTGCATCCACGACAATCCAGAGCGCACCCCCATCCGCCTTGCGGCACACTGTGCAGTTCTCCAGTCCCGTCATAAACAGGCAAGAACCATCGCCCGCACACCGGGCCTCAGGAGGATTCGTCATGAACATCGGGTTGAAGGCCGTGCTCTGTATGGGGATATTCATCTTTCATGCCGTTCCGGCCCTGGGGGGACAACCTGCGGCAATCATGGACTCCCTTTCGGGAACGGCGCACGTGCGGCGTGCGGGAACGATCGGATGGAACCCTGCCGGGCCTGAAACCGAATTTCATAACAACGATATCGTACGCGTGGATACGGGAGGTTTCGCGAGGCTGCGCTGGCCTGACGGCACCACAGCATTCGTTCGCGGCGGAACGCAGATTCTGGTCAACATAACTCCTTTGGACGGAAAAACCAAACTGTTCAGTTATGCGACAGTGTTCGCAGGGACCGTGTTCTTCGTCATCAAAAAAGCCTTGCCGTTCCATACCGGAGGCGATATTCAGGTGTATACGCCTACCGCGGTGATCTCGCTCCGGGGGACCTCGTTTTCCGCCGGCGTGGGACCCAAAGAGGGCGCCACTTCCGTGAAAGTCGTCTGCGGCACGGTCAGAGTCCGATGCATCGAAAGCGGGGCATCGGCGTTTATGGGTGCGCCGGGCAAAACGGTCATCGGAAAACGGACCGACCCGATCGTTACCCGGCCGCTCATCACCCCGGATCTCGATTCACTGCGAAGCTGGGTTCCCGGAGCGGTCATCGATTCCGAAGTGGCCCTTCATTTAGCGCGTGGAAAGCGTGACCGTATGATAATTTCAGGAAAAATGGAGGAAAAAAGCGTGGTTCTGCCATTCTCGGTCGCTTCGAAAACGCGGTGCGACTGGGATGCCGGCACACTTCTGTCCGGTATGCTCGCATCACGTCTCAAAAGAATGTACTCTCGTCTCGATGTGGTCGCTTCGGGCCTCCCTTCCGGATACGATCCCGGCGGAGCCGCGGAGAAGGAAAACGCACGGTTCGTCATTCACGGGGAGATCTTTCTTCTTGACATCATCAACCATGCCGAGATAACGGTGAGCGCCGACGAATACCGTGAGCGGTCCATCGCCCGGATCGCCATCCGGCTTCGCCTCTACGATGCGAAGGGGCATGCCGAGCTTCTGGACAGCGAGGTGAGGGCGGAGCACTCCGCGAAAAAAAGCGTCGAAAACGGCTGGGATTTTATTTGTAAACTCAGCCCGGACCTCGAAAACGGCCCCTTCGCCTTGTCGCTCGTAGGCGTAGCCACGAACCAGTTGCTCGACGCTGCGGTGGAAAGCCTGGTGAGCGCGATGTTCTGATCGTTTCCTCGCATTCACGACGGTCTTCGGTAAACTGACAATCCGATGGTCAGAACGGAGGCATCTCCTCTCCGGCACAGAGAGGTATGCGGTTTCCGGTTTCCCGCACCTCCTCCCGCATAATGATTTCTTCCCAGACCGGCTCCGAAACGTACATTTCCTCAAGTTGCAGAGTGTTCATGATACGCACGATCCGATGCACGTTTCCGGACGGAACGCCGCAGCCGCGCAGCGCGAAACGGATCGCTTCCCTGTCGCAGGAAGCGATCACTGGAATCTTGACCCGTTCGAGAAACGTGCTGGTGAAGGCGTTCTCGTACATTGCCCCGTAATCTATCCTTTCAAACAGCCGTCTGGTGATGACGTCGGCGAGCCCGATCCCCAGCGCGTTTCCGTCCGATCGTTCCGAAAGGTCCCTTACCACGATACTCTTGATCGAAGGACCCGTCGGTTCCGCTTCGCCCCTGATACGCATACGTCCTATGACGTTCGTGTCGAGCCCGGTTCCGCTGAAATCCTTTCCAATGTAATCGACGACGAGCAGATCGAGGCGGTCAACCGGCAGCTGCGGCATGAGCTTTCGGGCGGCCTCGAGCAGGAAAGGTTCGCGATCTGCGATCGCCTCACCAGGGATGAGTTCAATCAGCGCGGGAGCATGGAGCCGGTTTTCCACGATCGCGATTCCTGCGATGATCTTCCCGGTCTCGAAAATCCTGCCGGCCGCTTCAGGAATGAATCGCCGGAGCCCGTCGGCGCCGAAGCCGTGAATTTCGAGCGCCTGGGCATGTTTCCCGAGTCCGATAACACTCATTTTCACGAGCCCGCTTTCGTACTTTCCATGATAATCGGTGTGCGGTTTGATACGGTTGATGAGAATCACCCCGTCGGAAGCTACGGCCGCGCGGCTCATGAATACCCTGAAGTCCAGACCTTCCGAAGGCAGCGTTTCGACCTCCATATCGGAAACGATCGGCGCGCCCATAGCCGTCTCGGTGATGCCGTACCCCGCGAGGACAGCCTCCTGTCCTTCCGGAGTGGCGCCTCCATGACTCCCCATCGCGGGAATAATGAACGGTCTGGCTCCGCGTGATTTCACGAAATCGACCACTTCCCTCACGACAACATCGAGGAAAGTTATCCCCCTGCTCCCGACCGCCACGCAGATCGACTGGTCAGGCTCGACCGGAGTTCTCCACAGGCGCAATTGTTCGCGAATCGCGCCTGCGGGATCAGTGATGGCGTGATCGTCGAAACGACGGTGGATTTTACGCATTGTGATATCGAAACGATCGCTCACCGGCACTCCCCTTCTCCTGCGCCCGGGAAAGCGGTTCGGGCAGCCGGCGGCAGACGCGATCTGCTTGCGCTTTGGGTGAGGCCTGCGAATCCTGATTCCGGAGCTTCCGTTCTCTTCATTATTTTGAGCAAAAACCTACCCTCACGGCTAATCCGCTATTATTTTCACATATTCGATGCATTTTATAAACCTTGAAGGGAGTGTCCGATGAAACTGCGTCTTTTTATGGCATGTTTTGCCCTTTTCCTGTCCCTTTGCGCACCCTACAAACAGCTCCAGCCCAAACCGGAACTCTCCTCAGCGGAGCAGGGATACATCGAACTTAAAAACAACAAGAAGGATTTCTCATTAAAAAAAGGAAAGCAATACTTCATCCAGTTTCCTTCCGCCCGTGAGGAAAATTACTATCTTGTTCTAACCCACAAACAAAAAAAGGCGATCACGAGCTATCTGGCCGACAACCTTGTCCAGAAGAAAACGCCGGGGAACAAAATCGCGGATGAATCCGAAAACGATACCCAGAGCGTTTTTCCTATTTCGAACAGCCACTCCGGCTATTATCTGATCATCGAGGGGATCGGCACGGATCTGCAGTTGACTATCAACTATCGTTACACGCCTCAGTGGAGATTCAGGTTCGAGAACAAGCACGCTTCCTACAAGGAAACACTTAACTCCAACCGCGTCGACCGGAAGCACTATGAATCCATCGGCCCCGGCAAACACCTCGAGGGGCTCGATTATGCACGGACAATTGAAACTGTCTCGGGCCACCGGTCTGCCATTTCCGATGTATACACCCAGCTTCTCGCCATCGAAAGCATCTTCCCCGCCTCGATCCTCAACTCCCGTGACGAGGCGTACCTCAACTACAAGGGTCTCAAGGCCGAAATCGAGGAGGAACTCCGCTTTCAGGACGCGTTCCTCTCCACGCTGCGGTTCTTTCAGAAGGAGTTCGCGAGCCGTGGAAATCCGCTCGAACTTGTCAAGGCAGTGCCGGACTTCATCACATATTTCGAAATGAAGGACGAGATCGCGCCCGGGGTGATCGCCGAAGCGAAATCCGTTCTTTCGGGCCGTCTCAAGGAGGTGGCACCATACTACAACCAGCGGCTCAAGGGGAAAAACGACGCGCTTCCGTTCGATCAGAACACGTTTTTGACAAAGGAACTCCTGAGCATCGCCGGTCTCTGCGAAAAATCCGGAATGTCCGCACCGGCCGACTACTCTCCGCTCGCCGCTTTCGTCAAGGCATTCGACGGCCGCAGTTCGGCCCTCGCCGCAGGCCGCGATTCCCTGCAGGGAATCCGTGATTTCATAGAAGCGGAAAAGAAAATGCCGGAAGACGATTTTTTCAAGAGTGCGGTGAAGAGAGCGCTCGCGATCAAGAATTCGGTTCCGCTGCCGCTAGGCGAAGAGTTCGGGGAATATCTCGGTTACAACTGCACGGAGATCCTCAACGGAGAAATCGTCGCGTTCACCCGCAAGTTCGAGACGGACCTGGCGGGTTTTCAGGAATCCGACGCTCTGGTTCCGGAACTCAACGCCCTCAAGGGGCGAAGGGAGTACTCCACGATGCTCGGTCTGCTCAGGCAGAAAGCTCATCTGACCTTTCTTCTGCCGAAATACGCGGAACTTGACAAAATGTCGGTCGAGGAGCAGGGCCGCAGGATCGGCGAATCTCTTGCCGCGATGCAGTGGGCGCAGTCCGAGGCCAGCCTCCGCCAGCTTCACGAAGATGTCAATTTCCTCGACCCTGCGGCGATACTTTCGATTAAGAAAGCCGTAGTCGAGGAATACGAGGATTCCCTATACACACGCATCGACCGTCATTCCAGGTCGCGGATCAACAAGTTCGTCGAGGATCATTATTCGACGGTCGAGAACGTCGATTCCCTTTACACCGACTCTGTCTTTCTGCCCGCATGGGACGTGACCTTTTCATCCGGTTCCAAAAGCGAACTGATACAGCGTAAGAACGAACTGGTCGCACACCTGGCGAAAACGAAGGAAAATGAATTTCCGGCCAAGGCGATCACCCTGCTGTACAAGGATTTTCTCAACAGGCCCTCGGACAACGGAGTTCTCAAGGCACGCGCGGTAGTGACCCACGGCAAATATTACAAAGGCGACGACAAACAGGTCAAGCTTCGCATCGCCGAATGCGACCCTGCCTCCATGAAGTGGATAGTCAAACCCAAGGAGTACCGCCGGGTGTTCGCGCTGCCGGTCACAAACTCGAAGAGGGGCCAGAACAGGTACATGGTCCGCCTGAACGTGGACATCGAGACCGAGGCGAACTTTCCCGTCTACGACGTGAATATAAAGCTTCCGAAGGAGGTAGCTCAGAACGCCGGTGCGCAGCAGTGGTACGAAAGGATGACTCTGAACAAAAAAGAACTCAGGAACGAGGGGCGGTTCACCATTTCATCGCCGACTG
>CAZGVZ010000268.1:0-6288 GCA_964529145.1 uncultured Fibrobacteraceae bacterium
GTTCGGGACGTATTTATTCCCTTACAGGAAACACGGAGCAGGCACGACTCGTTTTTAGAAAAGTGATGGACAGTAAAAATCAAACATTCGCGACCCGTGCCTTTGCTGCCGATTTCGCGATCGATCAGTTGTCTTCCAAGGAGGCATTCCGTTTAATCGACGACTCTCGCAGGGACCTCGAAAAAAGCTCCATCGGTCTCACGGTTCTTGGCAAACAACTGCTCGCACGAGGAGAGTTCCGGCGGGCGATTTCTTTTTTGCGGCGTGCTGTCGCGCGGGGCCCGATAGACCTCGATGCCGAGTTTCTTCTGGGAATGGCTCATATGCGGGCAGGAGAATATGGCGCGGCCGAGGACATTTTCAACAGGCTCATCTCGATGCGTCCGGATCATGTGCGGTATCAGGTTTCGCTCGGAGCGGTATACCGCCACAGGGGAAAGCTCATGGAATCGCTCGCGGTCCTCGAAGCGGCGGAGAAGAAGGAGCCGGATAACACTATGATTCTTGTCGAACTCGCGCAAACCTGTTTTGCGCTCTCCTGGTACAGGAGGGCGGGACAGTTTCTTGAGCGGGCTCAGCAGCTCAAGCCGGACGAGAACGTCATCCTGGTGGACCTGGGCATTGTTTATTGGCATGAAAACAGACGCTCCGATGCAGTCCGCTGTTTCAGGGAGGCGGAGAGGCAATACGAAGGAAATCAGGCTTCGGTCGTCAATATTGGCACCACCGATTTTCTGCAGGGCGATATCGACGCGGCAATCGCGGCATATAAAAAGGCGAACCGTTTCGGCAAAAAGAACCCGACCGTACTGCACAATCTGGCGGTAGTCTATCTCAGGAAAGGCAAACTGAAAACCGCGGCACGATATCTTGACGAACTTCTGCTCCTGACCCCCGGAAGGAGCGATCTGTTGCTTCAGCGGGCACTGCTGGCAAGGAAACTGGGGAATAAGGAAGATGCGGAACTGGCCTATCGCCGCATACTGGAAAACGACCCTGCCGACCAGACCGCAATCGCCGGTCTTGTGGAACTACTCATCCATCAGGGTCGTCTGGATGAGGCCATGTTCCGAATCGAGTCCTTCCTGGAAAACATGCCGGCCCGGCCCGATTTTCTGATCCTGCTCGCGGACATCTACCGTGCGCGCGGCTGGTACGAGGTCGCTCTGACAAAATACCAGATCGCGGTGAGAGATTTTCCGGAGTATGGTCACGGATACCTCGGCGTAGGTCGTTGCATGTACGACATGATCAGGTATAAAAAATCCACACGGTACGATGAAACGCTTTTCGCGCTGAAACTGGCGAGCGGCAAGATGCCTTCCGATCCGGAACCGCATGTGCTCATGGGTGATGTGTACATGGATTACAAAGGGTACCGGGACATGGCTATTGAACAATGGGAAGCCGCTTTGGCGAAGACCGGCGACGAGCGGAAGAAAAAACTGATAGAGAAAAAAATAGTTATGGCCGGGCGGAGATAGGTGACCATGACATTTGCCCGTTTTCGATATTCAAGCCGTAACATGTTGTTATTTACGGCGGCGGTGTGTGTATTTTGCGCTGTCGCTGACAAGGCTCCGTCATGGCTCGATACCGAACCCCCCAGAGTGAGTATCGAACCGGTGACTCGCTGGCACAGGTCGCTTTTTCACGTCTCTCTCGCCTCGGATGGTGCCGCGCGACTCTGGATCGCACGTGAAAACCGGATGAAAATGAGGCAGTACCGTCAGCCGATCCCGGTCGTTCGGGAAGGAACATATCGTTTTTATTATTATGCCGAGGACGATTTCGGGAATGCGACCCCGGTCGATTCCATAACCTACACACTCGATTCAAGGGCGCCCGAACTTAAGGTCGATCCTCCACCGGGAACCTACCGTAAGAACGTCGTGATAAAGTTGCATACGAACGAACCATGCCGACTGTATCTTCTTGACAAACTCGATGACCCGTCCGGAAAACCGATTCGGGATACTGTGATACTCGACCGCCCTCTGGAGGGGTTTTTCGCTGCGGTGGACAGCGCAGGAAATCGCACGGTGTCCGAAAAAACCATTTACTCGATCGATGCCTCCGAACCGTTCGCCTCGGTAGCCCCGCCTGGAGGAATCTATTCAGTTTTTCAAACCGTCACCATCGTGACCGCTGCGGAAAATCGGGTGTTTTACAGCTTCGATCCGCTCGCTCCCCCGGAATGGTTCACACCTTACGACGAACCTCTCCATCTTCCCCACGGTCTGACGATTCTTCGCTATTTTACCCGCTCTCCTTCAGGCACAGTTTCGGAAATCGGCAGGGCTTCCTATGTGATCGATACGATCCCCCCAAGGATGCAGATATCTGTGGCGGAAAGCGAGATCACTGACACGATTCGGTTTATAAGTAAAGAATCGGCGCGGATCCGGTACACTTTCGACGGAACCGTTCCCACCGAATCTTCAGAGCTCTACACCAAGCCTCTCGTGATCGAACGAAAAGGGATCAGCAGGATCAAGGCAAAAGGGTGGGATCGTGCCGGCAACGGTTCCAAAATTCTCGAATGGGAATATAAATACGATCATACCCCCCCGGTCGTTACGGCCAATCCCCGGGGCGGAGCGTACCGTATGCCAGTGACTGTGGAGCTGGGTGCGAATGAACCTGCGCGAATCCTCTATTCTCTCGACGGCGACACGGTTGACGGCACGGCGCTGGTCTACTCCCCGGGGGGGGTCGTCATTTCCCGCCAGGGTCCGACACTATTGCGGTTTCGAGGTATTGACGATGCGGAAAATGCCTCCGAGGAGCGGAGCGAATGGTTCATCATCGATTCCCGTCCACCCGAAATCAAACCGCGTGTCGAAAGCGACATCGCCGCGAACCGTTTTGAAGTGACTCTGCTGTGCAGCGAGAAGATCGCCATCCATTATACGGTAAACGGGGCGGATCCTACTACCATGTCCCCGCGCTACTCTCAGACCCTTTTCCTGAAAAGCGGAGATGTTCTCAAATATTTCGGGATCGACAGCCTCGGGAATACGACGCCAGTTATAACTTTTGACGAATTGGAAAAACCCATTGTCCAGGTGAAGCCTCCCGCCGGCATTTACAATCGCAGACTGCGCCTCGGATTCGAGAAAACCGCTGACGGGGAGGTGTGGTGGCGGCTTTTGCCCGACACGACATTCCGGGTGTTGCGGGATACCGTTTTCCTTGACAGGGAGGGTACCCATTCCCTTGAATACTTCATCCAGACTTCCGAGGGGGATCAGAGCGCGATCAGACGAAATGAATACTTTATCGACTGGAGCCCGCCCCAGGTTGAAATCCGTGTTCAGAAGGGGGAAGCGGATTCAGGAGTCGTTTTTTTCAACGCCAGCGAGAACGCTTCGATTTATTACACGGTCGACGGCAGCAATCCGCTTTTCAGCGAGACCGTCAGGACGGCCGGGAACAGGTTTCAACGGGCCGAGGACAGGATCCTGCTGGTGCGCGACCCCGCAGCACGCCTGGCCTATTATGCCGAGGATGCAGCGGGAAACCAGAGCGCCCTCGCGATTCTCGATGTTTTCAGCCCGCGAGTGGTCCCCAACGTGCCTGCGGGCACGGGACGCCTGCATGACCGCATTCTGTCGATCGCACTCCAGAGCCAGGAAGGCTCCATCATTCATTACGAGCGGCACGGCAGGCAGCCCACGCTCCAGTCTCCGGTGTACAGGGAACCCCTGACGGTTTCGTCCTCCGATACACTGGTCGCTTTTGTCGTTGATGCCTCGGGATACCGGGGCGAAGCGGAATCTTTCATCTATCTCATAGACCTTCCTCCCTCGCCTCAGTTCACCACGGCTCCGGATACGGCGTTCCCCTCCACGGCGATCGTGTTCGATGCCTCCGGGACGATCGATCGTGAGAGCCCTCCGGAGCGTCTGAGGTACCGTTGGGATTTCGATGGTGACGGCGTTTTCGAAACCGACTCCGGTTTTTTTCCTTCGGTATCGCATGCATTTGTAAAGCCAGGGGTATACTCTGCGGTGCTCCAGGTTTTCGATGGACAAAACCGGCAGGCAGTGTACAGGAAGGAGGTCAGTGTAAGGGAACGCTGCCCGGCAGACATGGTCCCGGCGTTCGATGTGGGAGGGAAGGCTTTTTGCATGGATCGCTACGAATGGCCAAACCGTGAGGGAGCCGAACCGCTATCGAACGTTTCCTGGGTGGAGGCCAAGATGCACTGTATCGATGCGGGAAAGCGGCTGTGCCGGACCGATGAATGGACAGGCGTATGCCGCGACCACGCACGAACCCTCTATCCCTATGGTGATCGGTACGATTCCGGACGCTGCGCGACCGAAGAGGACGGCGTCGTACCTTCGGGATCGAAAAAACGCTGCTCGAGCAACGGAGTTTTCGACATGCTGGGCAATGCATGGGAATGGATAGAAGAGAAACGGGGCGATTACGTCATCGCGCTCGGCGGATCGTTTCGTTACGGAAAGGATGCTCACTGCGATCTGGTCCTTGAGGGTACCGTGGCGACACGTTCCGGGGAGACGGGATTCCGATGCTGCAAGTAATCGCTCTTCCGGTACTCCTCTCGCTGTGCACGGTAAGTGCATACGCGGCTGATTCGCTTGGGGTCGAGTGGCTGTTCGAGAACGCTTTTGAACGGGAGTACGTGCGGATCGATGAATCGGCCACTGTCCTTTCCGCCGAACTCACCCAGGGCCTCGCATGGTATGCCGAGGGGGAATACCGCAGGGCTGCAGATATCCTGTATCAGGTGCGCAGACTCAACCTTCCGGACGGGTCTCTCGATTTCATCGCGTTCGTTCTTGCTGAATGCTACAGGAAACTTGGCTTGGCCGTAAAGGCCGCAGGGGAGTACCGCTTCGTCGTATCCCGTTTCCCGGGTTCCGATAAATGCGCCCCGGCACTTTTCAGACTTCTGGAATTCAGCGCCCGTGATATGAACGGGGATGCCGTCGACAGTATCCGCGCTCTTTTCGATGCTCGATTCGGGAACCACCCCCTGTACAACTCGGTGCTCTACGCCTCTGGAAAATTTTTATACGATACCGAGCGGTTCGAAGAGGCCATCGAGGTCCTGGGAAAAATTTCTCCTCATTCAATTCGTCATATCCAGGGGGCGTTCTGCGCTGCGCTTTGCCGGGTCCGGCTCGAAGAGTGGGAAGAGGCGCTTCTGCTGCTCGATCATGTATGCAAACACGGTCGTGAACTGGAAATACGCACTGAAGCGTTTATCGTGAAAGGAGACATTCACTACCGCAACGGCCACATCGAGAAGGCTGTAAGACTGTACCGACAAGTACCCGGAATGGCGTCCCGCCACGGTTACGCACAGGTCAAAATCGCCCGGTGTCTGTTCGATCTCGGCAGATTCGAAAATACTGTCAAGTTGGGAAACCGGTTCCTGAAGCGCTATCCAGCGAGTGAGCATTTTTTCGAGATGGCGTCGATCGTAGAACAGGCATACAACAGCATGGGGCGAACCAAGGAAGCCGGTGAAGTCGGAATGCGTATTCACCGGCAGATCGTCGGATCGAGGCTGGCCTTCGAAGTGATCGACGAGATCGATCTTGTGACGGATTTGGTCAAGAGATGGCAACTCAGGGAGCATGAAGAGATGTCCGCGGGGAACGAACCCGGACGGTTATGGGCGCAGAAAGGAATGCAAAAGAGCGGGCAGCTCCAGAAACGCCTGAGGGTCCTTATGGATGATGTCAATAAGATGCGGCGCGAGAAGACCGCATCGCCATCGGTTCCCCACCTGGCCGAACGACGCTATCTCACTTTACTCAAGAAAACGATGGCCCGGATCGACGACTCGATAGCCGAAACCAAGAGATCCATGGAATCCGTTCAGGCGGCGGCTCCCGTAACCGGGGATTCACCGGAGCGGGCGGATATCGATTCTTTGCATCGCCGGCTCGCCGATCAGCGTCGTCATTATAGTGAGATCGAACATGAGCATGAGCTTGTCATTTCCGAGTGTCTCGGAGGGGAGGCGGAAGGAAAGAGGGAAAGCGAGGAGATGCAGGCGAGGTTCATCGACTGGGAATTCATGAAATACCTCGAGAAAAAGGAACTCCTCGTCAAGAACGCGGCCATACTTGCAGAGAGCAGAAAGAGAGACGGGGCGAGCGGGAAACCGGTTCGAGGGGAATCGTCCGATTCATCGGTCGCGACAGTGACATCCACGGAACAGGAGCAGCTTACAGGAACGATCGCCGACGAACGGGAGCGCCTGATCGGACATCCCCAGGCGCTCCGGCGCCATGAGCAGCGCGA
>CAZGVZ010000269.1:0-3245 GCA_964529145.1 uncultured Fibrobacteraceae bacterium
TTCACATCGCTCAGGCGCTCGAATACGCCCACAGTCAGGAATTCCTCATCTACGGTAAAACTTATCACGGCGTGATTCACCGCGATCTCAAACCCGCCAACATCATGATCTCTTCTTCCGGTGAAGTGCGCCTGATGGATTTCGGAATCGCCCGACCCACGGAGGCAAGTCTTCACACCGTCGAAGGAAATATCGTAGGGACAATGCAATACCTGTCGCCCGAGCAGCTGGACGGCGTAGATGTCGATGCGCGGACCGATATTTATTCGTTCGGAGCGATCCTGTACGAGATGCTCACCGGTACGAAGACCTTTCCTCAGGACACGATCACCAATCTGATGAAAAAGAAAGTCCTGAACGAATACCGCAAGTTTTCCGATTTCAATTTTTCGGTATCCACCCATCTGGCACGCACTTCCCAGAAATGTCTCCAGATCAATAAAAACGACCGGTTTCCCGATGCCGGGTCACTTCTTGGCGCCCTGCATTCCGCCCATAACTCGCTGAGTTCCGAACCTCCCGCGAAAATCATAAAAAAATTCCTGGCCGATCCCGGCGGATTCAAAGATGTTACACGGGGGCTCCGGATCCGGATCTCCCCCAAGGTACTCATCCCTGTGGCCGGGTCGATCGGTATAGGTGCGCTCGTAGCCGTTTTTCTCATTACCGGACCGGTGGAGGAGGTAGCGGACGATACTGCATCCAATACGGAGGCATTGGTCGAGTCACGCTCCGAACCCGCTGAATCCCCGCAGCCCTACGAAGATTCCCTTTCAAAGCCGGACCCGGATCAGGGCCGGACTCCGGAAACCGAACCCGTTGTCGCGGCAGGCACCAAAACAGCGGTAACCCCCAGACCTCCCGGTTCGAAAATACCGGGTCCGAAACCGCCGGGACCCAGGGTCAACGGAGCACCGAAGCAGCCGGGAGCGTTGAATACTCCGGCTGCGGCACCGGTCCTTTCACCGCTGGAAAAACTGCAAGGCAGGTATCCCGGTGACGATCTTTTGACAATAGGTAAAAAGGCGATGCTGGCGAGAACTTACGGCGACGCGGTACTCGCGCTCGAGAACGTTCCCTCCGGTCACCCCGAAACGATCGTTAAAACACTGCTGCTTTTCGAAGCATATCTCCTGACCGGCAATATCAAGGAGGCCCTTTACATCGCTAACAGCGAGGCTCTCAACGACGCGCAGTTCGATTACCTGTGCGCAAGACTGTATGAAAGAACCGGAAAGGAAAAAAAGGCGCTGGAACTGTATCAGACCGCACTTACCAGGCCAAGCGTGATCCGGAGCCGTAACGAGATCCGCAACGACGCGCTTTATCAGACCGCAGCCCTATGGACAAAACAATACCAGGCCATGCCCACTCCCGATTCGCGCATTCAGGCGCTCAACGCCTGGAACACGGTGAAACGCACCTACATGGCCACACCCGAACACCCGCGATTCAAGCGCGCGAACTCGGAAATGGCCAACATCAAATGATCCCGGACCCGCCCAGACACGGAGCATTTCCGGGAAGCTGTTTGCGGATCAATCATGAAGAGCCACTCCTCGGTTTCGTAGTGTCTCAGTTTTAAAATGCCTTTCCGCCGCCATTATTGACTGTTACGATGTAAGGCTGCCTTCAGCCCGGCTGTTATGCCGTGCGCTTTCATCGCACCATGGGTTACAGGTATTTTGTGAGAGGATTTTATGTCCTCCCGGCCACAGCAGTGGCCGGGATCTTCTTCCGGCCCGCATCACGAATTTTCGCGGAGGCCGCGGAAAGAAATTTTTTCTGTTCGAGACCGGTGCTTTGCAGATTCGATGTTGTTGTTTCAAGCCCGTAGGGCTGACATGTTTATAGCACGGAAGAATGGAGTGAAATCAGAGGTCCGTCAGGACCGGCATGAACACCGGGCCATTCGGACCGATGCGAGTGTTCTTCAACGAGGGAATCGAACATACCGCCCCGATGGGGCTCGATTTCGTGATGCCGGGTCCTTTGCTATAAACATCACGGCCCTGCGGGCCTGAAAGCCGGTGCTCCGGGCACCATCACCATATTATTAATCCGGAAAAGGCGCAAGAATTCCAACTAAGATACTACCTCGGGTTACAATCGTTTTCCGGTTCCTGATCACATAGTATTTTCAGGATTCATGTGTCTGTCGGGTTCACCCGACCTGTTTCGAAAAGGGATGTCCATCTTGTCCGTCTTCACGACCTCCGAACAGTTGTCCCTCGACCTCACCTTTCCCCGGTCGTTCAATTCTCTCTGCAGAGAATACGGGCACTCCGAAGTTTCGGTCCGGGTGAACAGGCGACTGAGAAAGGGATGGTACGTGACTATCCACCGCCTCTCCGGACGCAGGGAACTCTGCGTGCCTCCGGTATTCGAGAACGCTCCCGAACCGGTGAAGCGGGCCCTCCTCGAATGGGCCACCCTTCCGAACCACAGAAACGCCGGACTCAGGAGTCAAACCCGGAAGAAAAAACGCGAACTGGAACAACTCCTCAGAGCACATATCGAAGCTTCCCGCCCTGTCCCTCGCCGTCCTGCGGTTTCATCCCGGGCCTGGCCGACCCGGGGAACACGTTATGACCTCTCCGAAGTGTTCGAAACTATCAACCGTGACTATTTCGGGTCGAGGCTCAGTGCATTTCTACGCTGGGGAGCGAACGGATCCACCACCTCCTACGAAAGAAGCTGGAGAGAGGGACCGGATGGCGGTGACCTGCACCTGATCACGATCGCAGGCGTCTACAATCACCCCGAGGTGCCGCGCTTTGCCATTGAAGCGATAATGTTCCACGAAATGCTCCATATCGATATACCTCCCCGTGATGGAAATGCGAGGAGAGTAGTGCACGGGCGGGATTTCAGGATTCGTGAAAAGGGTTTTCCCCATTACCGGAAGTGGGTTGAATGGGAACGGGGGAGCCTGCCGGTTCTCTGCCGGCAGATGCGTCGGTCGCCTGGCCGGAAACTCCCGGGTCGCGGCTCCGGAAACTGTTCGAACTGGGGAAAGGACCGGGAACCATGTCCTTCGATCTTCTGACTACAGTCACCTACGGCGGATGCAGCGCCAAGATTCCCGCCTCGCAACTTGCCGAAGCGCTGCGCCGGCGCGGTATCCCGTTTTCGCGCTACAAGCAGCCCGGCCTCTACGCCAGCGACGAGGCGCTGCATCTCGCGTGCGTTCTCGCCGCGCTGGCCGCCGCGCAGGATCTTGCGGCGCGGCGCCGGGCGCTGCT
>CAZGVZ010000269.1:3255-6284 GCA_964529145.1 uncultured Fibrobacteraceae bacterium
CGAACGTCTGCTCGTCGGTATCTCCACCCACGACGACGCGGGCGTATTCATGATCGACGACGAAAGGGCGCTCATTCAGACAACGGACTTCTTCCCTCCGGTATGCAGCGATCCCTACACTTTCGGGAGCATCGCCGCGGCCAACGCGCTCAGCGATGTGTACGCAATGGGAGGAACCGCGCTCACCGCCCTGAACATAGTCTGCTTTCCTTCCGGTAAAATCCCGCTGGAGGTCCTCGCCGGGATACTCTCGGGCGGCCAGGACAAAGTGACCGAAGCGAATGCCCTCATCGTGGGGGGGCACACTATCGACGATTTTCCCCCGAAGTACGGCCTGGCGGTCACCGGCATCGTCCATCCCGGGCGCGTGGTTACCAACGCCGCGGCGAAGGCGGGCGACACGCTAATCCTGACCAAACCGCTAGGCACCGGTATCGTGATGGCCGGAGAGCGCCTTCACGCGATCCCGAACCGGCAGTACGAGGCCGCGCTCGCTTCGATGCAGCAGCTCAACAGAGGCGGAGCGGAGGTGATGCGTCGCCATTCGGTGAAAAGCGCGACGGACATCACCGGATTCGGCCTGCTGGGCCACGCGGCGAACATGGCGAAAGCGAGCGGAGTCACCTTCCGCATCGCCGGCGCCGAAGTTCCACTGCTCGAAGGTGTCTACGAACTCGCGAACTCTGGATGCTTCCCGGGCGCCTGTTTTCGCAACCGGGAGTTCGTCCTGCCCCGGCTCAGGGTCAGGGAGGGGCTCGATTACAATCTGAAGATGATTATGCTCGATGCGCAGACTTCCGGAGGCCTTTTCATGTGCATTCCCCGGGAAATCGATCCAGCTGTCGTTCTCGACGACCTTCGCCGTGAGGGATACCCACACGCGAAAATCATCGGCGAAGCGGTTCCACAGGAGGACGCCGAGGTTATCCTCGAATGATTCCAGAAAGCATGTCCCAATCGCCGGTCGACTTGACTCCACGATCGAGTTCTTCCGAATTAGGTTGAAAATTCTCGCGAAAGAGAATACGCTGTATATCCGGGAGAATCAGCCGGGAAGCGGACTCCGGGCGTAATCGCCCCGGAGTCCGCTTCCCGGAGAGGAAACCGTTTCACGGAAATCACCGGTAAACATACCGCATGTCGAAAGCCGGAGTGAACGGATACGGCATCAGCGGACCGGGGTATTATCCTGAACCTGCGCACCATGAAACCATCACTCGCGTTCCATATCGACAAACATGAATCCAGAGTGACTCTGCGCGAGCTTCCGCCCGGTTTCACGATTGAAATGCTGCGCAAGGAACTCGAATGGCAGCATATAACGGAAGGCATACGGTGGAACGCCATCCGGGAGGCGCTCGACCGGGTTTCCAGCACCGGAGAGCCGTATCGCGGTCTGGCCGTGGCCGTTGTCGAGCACGTACCCTTCACGGTCCGGATCGGAGAATCCGCGGCGGTACTCTCCGGTCCCGAAATCGAAACATGGAAAAAAAATCTCCGCCGCATAGAAACCGCGCTCGCCACAGGGGACACGGGGAGCGTCCTGAAGGACGGGGTGTATACGACATCCAACCGGGTATTCATCACACTCAGGTTCAACGACCGCGGAAGAAACGTTTTCGGTGAGGAAATCTCGATCGACCCGACCGGGATACCCTTTTCCGCGGAGCGTTCGATAGCCGTCCGGCCGATACCCGCGGGATTCGAATTCATCGCGCTTGTCTCGGGATATGTGGTGATCAACGGAAAGGGTGCACTTGACATAGTAGACCCCTTTTCCGCCTCCTCCGACCGCCTCACACTCACCTGTTCGATCATACCTCTTCTCGACGGAGCGGACCTGCTCACCGAAAGAATAAGAGAGGTCCGCGACGCGGATCCCGTGAATGCCGCGGAGAATACGCCGGACCCGGTTTCTCCGGTCTCCGGATGCGGGATCGTCATCGTCGAGTTGAAGCACGGGCGTCCTCCGGTTCCGGGGCGCCCGGGATCGATACGGTTCTTCGTCGACGCGGCGCCCCGGGTCGCTCCACCGCCGGAAGAGAGCCAGGTCGATTACCGCGATACCGGATTTTATCGTGAGACCGCGGAAGGCGCCGTCCTGGCCGAACGCATCCCCATGATTCAGTCGATCCCGGGAATCGACGTATTCGGTGGAACGATCCCTGTTCCCGAAGTCAAGGATGTCGTTTTCTCCTGCGGTAATGGAGTCTCGGAGGAAAGGTCGGAGGACAGCATCGTATACCGGGCGCGTGAGAACGGCATAGTCGTTGCCGATGATCGCTTCATCGATGTACGTCCCGACCTCGTGATCGACGGCGACGTGTGCGGAACCACCGGAAATATACGCTACAGCCGTTCGGTCGTCGTACGGGGGACGATACGCTCAGGTTTCAGAGTTCGATGCGGGGACCTCACCGTGGATGAAAGCATCGAGGACGGGGCGGAAATATCATGCGAGGGCGACCTGGCGGTCCGCAAGGGAATTTTAGGAGAGAGGACCCGGGTCACGGTCGGGGGAAACGCAAAGATCGGATTCGTTCAGAGGGCGAACGTCAGGGTCAAGGGCGACTGCATCGTCGAGGAATATACGTACCAGGCTGTCATTTTTTGCGGAAACCTGCTGCAGGTCAGGGGCAATGGGATAAAAAGCAAGGAAAAAGGAGCGGCGATCGGAGGCAATCTTTCCAGCCTTTCGAGGATCGATCTTCATTCTGCAGGCTCTACGGCGACTTTGACGACGCTGTCCTGCGGTTTCGATCCCGAAGCTTTCGATGCCCTCAGGGAGGCCCTCGACCTCGAAGAGACTCTCAAAAAGAAAATTCTCCGGCTGCAGCAGAGAATACGACTCGATCCGAATGACCGGAATATTCTCCAGCAACGGATTCAAAGCTGTTCACCCGCCGAGAGACTTGAACTGAAAATGCACCTGCAGGAGCTCAAGACGGCCATCAGTCAGGTTGAGCACACGGGAGCTTCCGTAGCTCTGCTCACGCGCGAGGCGATTTCGAACGATATTTCAGGATCTT
>CAZGVZ010000270.1:0-6268 GCA_964529145.1 uncultured Fibrobacteraceae bacterium
GCGTAGATGAAATCGTCGAACGAAAGGCCGTGCCGAAGGTTCGCGGCCGGTTCACGTTTGAAGTAAAAGAACATGAGTGATGCGACGAATATGATGATCAGGGCCTGCACCGTGATGAAGACGGACCACGAAGCACCGAAAAGGGAGACGACCGGATTCCATTCACATCCGAGATCGGGCGTGTAAAGATAGGTGATGAGCAGGTCCGCGGATCTCAGGATCAAGATCCAGAGCAGGGCTGAAATGAATGACTTCCACCGCACGATTCCAGAGGTCCTTCCCTGTGGAAAGATGGCACGTAGATAGGCCGGCACCCGGATTTTCGGGTGTTCGGAAACGAGAACGGCAGAGTATGGGTTCGCCTGTATGGGGGTGACGCTCGTAATATAAACAAACTTGTGTACGGTTTCCGGAAAAAAATCGAAGGATAGACCGCCCCGGGGCTCCCTCCTGCATGAGCCCGGGGTAGGCCGTTTCCTGTCGCGTCAGTCGCGGAACAGCAGTTTCTTGATCCTGTCGCCCCACTCCTCGAAGATGATGTAGACCACCGGTATAACTACAAGGGTGAGTACCGTCGTCATGGAGAGCCCCCCGATCACCGCGCGCGCGAGCGGCGCCCAGGTTTCGGAACCGTCGCCGATCTGAAGTGCCATGGGAACCATGCCGATGATTGTGGTGAGAGCGGTCATCAGCACAGGACGGAGGCGGATCACCCCGCTCTCCTCCGCAGCCTCGTACAGGCCGGTCCCCCGATGCCGCAGCTGGTTCATGTAATCCACCAGCACGATGCCGTTGTTCACAGCGATACCGACGAGCATCACGAGTCCCACGATAGCCATCACGCTGAACGGCGTATGGGTCACGAACAGCATACCTATGACACCGATGATTGAAAGCGGCACGGTGAACATGATGATGAACGGGTCCACCAGAGACTCGAACTGGCCGGCCATGACCATATAAACGAGCATGACCGCGATCAGGAACGCGATCATCAGCCAGAAATTCGCTTCCCTCTGGTCCTCCGCGTTTCCTCCCATGATGAAATAGACGTCCGAAGGAAGCACCACCTCCGACTGGATCCGTTCGATCTCCCGCCGGGCTCCGCTCAGGTCGATGCCCCCCAGGTTGCAGCTGACTGCGATGTACCTTTCCTGGTTTTCACGGAAAATGGTCACAGGCGAACGGGTTTCACTGATTTCGGCGACCTCCCGCAGGGGGAGAGTCCCTCCTCCGTTGAGTGGAATGACGACATCTCCCAGCGCGTCCCTGTCCTGGCGGTACTTCTTGTCGAACTGGACGTGGATATCGTATTCGTCGCCCGTTTCACGGTACTGCGCGACCGTTTTTCCCTGAATCGCGGTCGAGACGATCGAGGCGACCTGCAATCCTGAAACGTTCAGGTCGCTTAGGACGTCCTGCCGCAGGTGAATGTCGAGCTGAGGAACGTAGTCGCTTACGTTGAGTTTGATATCCACCAGGCCTTTTACTTTCTCCATACGCGCCTTGAGATCCTCGGCTATCGCCTTTGTCCTCGCCAGGTCGTCACCGACTACCTTGATCTCTATCGCGCTCTCTCCGCTTCCGCCCATCCCACGGTTTTCGAACGTGTAGGAGATCCCCGCCATACCGTCGAGCCGTTTTCTGATCGCCATCTCGATTTGCTTCTGGGACCTTTTCCTCTCCTTGAGAGGGACCAGTTTCATGGTCGAGGAGATGGTGTTGCCCAAAGAACCGCGCGGGTTGAAACCGCTCTGGGCGCCGAACTGGAACATGGCTGTGACGATTTCGGGGGCTTCCTCCCTGAGAATCTTTTCTATGTCCATCACGATACGTCGTGAACCGGTGAGCGGAATACCGGTCGCGCATTCGATGGTGACGTTGATCGCGCCCTCATCGGTTTCCGGCATGAATTCGCCGCCGATCAAGGGCACCAGCGCGAAGGAGCCGACGAACAGCAGGGCCGCGGCGATGAGCACGTATTTCTTGTGATAGATCGCCCAGTGCAGCATTTTCCGGTAACGGGTGGAAAGCGAGTCGAACAGGGTCCGTTTCGCGGTTACCGCGGCCCCCTTCACCTTTCTCCGTTTTTTGAGGAGAACCGACGAGACCATCGGCACCAGCGTCAGGGCGACCAATAGCGAGACCGACAGGCTGAAAGTGATGGTAAGCACCATCTCCTTGAACAACTGACCGGTAATTCCCGGAACGAATAGTACCGGCACGAACACCGCGATGGTCGTCAGGGTCGATGCGATAATGGGCATGGCCACTTCGGAGGCTCCGTCCCCGGCTGCCTTTGCCATATCGGGACAGAGTTCACGGTGCCTGAAGATATTTTCCAGCACCACGATGGCGTTGTCGACCAGCATGCCGATGGCGAGCGCCAGTCCGGCCATCGAAATGACATTGAGCGTCAGGTCTGAGAGATAGAGCACAGCGAACGTGAGCACTACCGAGATCGGCATCGACAGCGCCATGATGAAGCTTCCGCGCCAGTTCCTGAGGAAAAGGTAGATGATGAACACCACGACGAGAAACGACATGAGCGCGGTGCTGCTCAGGTTGTCCATCGATTTCTCGGTGAACTCGGCGGTGTCGAAGATCGTGGAGAATTCCACACCCGGGGGCAGCGTGTTAAGGACACCGGGCAGCGCTTTACGGATGTTTCTGGCGGTACGTACCGTGTTCGCGTCCGACTGTTTGCTCACGATGACGGCGACCCCCTGGCCTCCGTTGACCCGCACGTCGCCGATGACTTCCTCGTAGCCGTCTTCGACGACCGCGACGTCTCCGAGGCGCACCGGTATCGCTCCGGGTTTAACGGTGACGTTTCTGAGCTGTTCGAGAGAACGGTATTCGCTGTAGATACGAAGGTTGTATTCCTTCGCGGTTGTCTTGATGCTTCCGGACGAAACGAGCCCCGCGCTGCCCTGTATCGCCTGTGTGACGGAGGAAGGGGAGAGGGAATGGGACGCGAGAAGCACCGGATCGAGCCTGACGTTGATCCGCCGTTCCAGTCCGCCCTGGACCATGACCGACGCGACTCCGCCCACCCGCTCCAGAAGCGGCGAGACCTTGTCGTCACCAAGTCTCCGCAACGCGGCAGGACTGAGTTCCTTCGAGTTCATGGACATCATCATGATGGGCATCATCGACGGGTTGAGCGCGATCACGATCGGTTCGTCGGCGTCGCCGGGCAGAAAGTCCCTGACCATGTCGAGATTGTTGCGGACGTCGCTCTCCGCCTGATCCATGTCGGTTCCCCATTCGAACTCCAGAATTACCATTGATTGTCCGTTCGAGGACCGTGACGAGATCTTCTTGATGTTTTCAGTGGAGGACACGGCTTTTTCGACAGTGCGCGTCACCAGGTTTTCGATGTCTTCGGGGCTGACGCCGGAGTAACCTGTCATCACGAGGACGATCGGGAAGTCGAGATCCGGAGTCATTGCGACTTTCAGCTGCGTGAGCGAGAAGAGTCCGAAGCCTACGGCGACGATGTAGATCATCGCCAGAGTGATCTTCCTATGGATGGAAAAATGCGGGAGTCTCATCGTTGACTCTCCGATCCGGTCACGACCCTGAGTGAATCGCCTTCCTTGATAATGTTCTGGCCGACCACGATCACGCTGTCGCCGAAGTTCACTCCCCCGGTGAGTTCGACCAGACCTCCGGACACGATTCCGGGGACCACGGTTCTCCTCTCGGCTTTTCCTTTCCTGACGCAATAGACGTAGTATTCGGGTCTTTCGGTCTGGCTGCCTTTTTCATCCGTGACTATCTCGACGCGGGACATGACAGTCAGTTCTCCCGCCACTACGGTATTCGAACGTTTCCCGGTTTCGATCCTGAACTCCCCGAACAGTCCGGATTTGAGAAGGTTTCCCTCGTTCGAAAGCCTCACCTCGGCGGTGAGCGTCCGGGTCTGGGGATCGATAGCCCGGTCCATACGGTACACCGTCCCGGTGAAACGGATGCCTGGAAAGGAGGGAAAGGAGGCGACTACGCCGCTGCCTTCTGAAATTTTATTTATGTCAACCGAAGGGACGTTGATCTTCGCCCTGAAGGCGTTCGCATTGACAATTTTAAAAACAGGCTGTCCGGCCGGGACCATTTCGTCCGGGTCGAAGTAAACCATGGCGACCTGTCCGTCGAAGGGCGCGCGGAGTATGGTGTTTTCGTACTGAACCACCGACTGTTCCAGAGCGGCCTGCGCCTGCTCGAAGGACGCCTGAGCGATATCGTATTGACTTTTAGAAAGATCGAACTGCTGCGTGGTGACCGCTTTTTTCGCAAGGAGGTTTTCCATCCGGACGTGATCGTTTTTTTTGGTCCGGAGCTGGATTTCCGCGCTTCTGAGCGACGCACCGGCGGCGGACTTTCCCTGCAGGGCGCTTTCGTTGTACTGAACGGCGAGTGTCTGTCCGGCCTTGACACGATCACCCGGCTTCACGTGAAGGGAAACGAGTCTTTCCGATACCTTGCTGTAGACTATCGCGTCGTTCTGGGCTTCTATTCCGCCGGTAAGACTCACGAAACTGGAAATGGAATCCGGCTTCGCCACGCGGATTTCCACGGGAACGATCCGCCGGACGGCTTCCCTGCGGGGGGGTTTGCATCCAAAAAACGAAAGTGCCGTGACGCAGGCGATCCCGGTTACAACAGCTGTTCTATTCATGACGCATCCTTTATTGTTGGATTATTGTGTTCTATCTTTCTCAATTACTTGCGCCGCAAGGCAGGGAGATCGGTCCCGCCGTTCACTGTCCTGTTCCAAGCCCGCCCATTTCCAGGTTTATCACGGCGAGTTCCAGATCGGTCGCGGCCTGCAGGGCCCGGTACTTCGCCGTGACATACGCGCTGTGCGCGTCAAGCAGTTCGTACATTGGTATCACTCCCTCCTCGTGCTTGGCGACTGACGCCTCGTACGCCTTTTCACGCGCTTCGGAGAGAAGTACGGCCGCTTCCAGGCTGCGGGAAGAGTGGTCCACCTCCTGAAAGGCGTCAAGGACCTGCTTCTCGACCTCGGCTCTCTTCTGATCATGCAGTTCAAGGAGGGAAAGGTGGTTTTCCTTCGCTTTCCTGACTTTGAGGACCCGGTCGCCCCAGTCGAACAGGTTGAAATTGAGACCCAGGTACGCGTGCCAGTCGTCACCCCACCTGTCCTGCAGGGTCTGGTCCGGGCGTGCGTTCGAATACGAGAATCCCGCGAGAAGCGACGGGAAGTAGGATGCCCTCGCCTGTCTGACGGCGTATTCGCTCAACCGGAGCTGAAGGGAGCTCTCGAGAAGATCGGGACGTTCACGAAGCGCGCTCTCCACTGTCGAATCGACGTTCGACGGAGAGGATCTGCCGGAGACCACCGCGCCCGTATCGGTGAGCTCGACATCCGCTTCGACCGGAAGGCCCAGGAGGACTGCGAACTGCCTTTTCATCGAGGAGATGGATTTTCCGACTTCCAGCTCGTTCATTCTGGCCTGGGCGAGAGAAGCGTCGGTGAGAAGACAATCGTGTTCGGTCGCCATGCCCTGCTCCTTCATCGCGGACTGGTTCGACGAGAGTTCCTCGAGCTGACGCACCGCCTGGGCCGCTACGGCGGAGGATTTCTGCAGGTTGACAAGCCCACGATAGATCTGCAGCACCGCGTAGCGGATCACCTGCGCGGTCTTCTCGTTTGTCTTCTCCTGGAGAGAACGTGAAACCCGGGCGCTTCTCAGGCCGTTGAGCGTGGCGAATCCGGTAAAGACCGGCTGCTGGATTTCAAGGCCGATGCTGTAGGAATTTCTCAGATCGCTTCCGAGGAATTTGCTGAACATGTCGTTTCCGCTCTTGCGCGTGTAGTTTCCGGTCAGCGTCGCGTGCGGGAGAAAACCGGTGATCGCACTGCCGACGCCGTACCCCTCTCCTCTGAGCCGGTGATCGAGGGACCTGAGCGTCCTGTTGTTTTTCATGGCCATTTCGACCGCCTGCCCAGCGGTCAGTTCGATATGCGCTGCCTGTGCGAAGAGCGGAAGCACCGAGAACAGCACCGCTGCGGCGACCGTATGCATCCGTTTTCCCGACGCGTTCTTTTCCACCACGCCTCCTTGACATAGAAAGACCATCGAATTTTCACGAATCATGAAATATAGCCCATTGGAGTAACCGGAGTTTTTCATCGGCGTAACAAGTTGTAACCGTCCTGGGGTGCATCAGGGAATGTGCCCCGGTCTTCCCGTAACGGCAGTCTGATCGTCACAGTGGTCCCTGCGCCCTGAACGCTTTC
>CAZGVZ010000271.1:0-6208 GCA_964529145.1 uncultured Fibrobacteraceae bacterium
GGAATTCACTGGGCCTTGCGATGCATGCCGACGACGTCAGGTTCGTGCAGGAATATTTCAGGGACACCGAACGGCGCGATCCCACACTCACGGAAATCAGGGTACTCGATACTTACTGGTCCGACCATTGCCGCCACACTACGTTCCTTACGGAGATCACCGAAATCGAGATCCGGAACGGTCATTTTTCCGTACCGATCGAAAAAGCGCTCGCTTCGTACAGGCGCTCGCGCGGTTACGTGTACGGCACGAACCCCAAACCGGTCTGCCTCATGGACATAGCGACGATCGCGATGAAGGAGCTCAGAAAGAAGGGGACCCTGTACGATCTGGACGATTCGGAAGAGATCAACGCCTGCAGCATCGTCGTTCCGGTGGAGACCGACAGGGAACCGGAAGAGTGGCTCGTAATGTTCAAAAACGAGACTCATAACCATCCCACGGAAATCGAGCCTTTCGGAGGAGCGGCCACCTGTCTGGGAGGAGCGATCCGTGATCCGCTTTCGGGCAGGTCCTATGTTTACCAGGCGATGAGGGTGACCGGCGCGGCGGATCCGAGGCGGCCGGTGAGCGAAACCCTGCCGGGAAAACTGCCGCAGCGAAAAATCACCGTACTCGCCGCGCACGGCTACAGCTCCTATGGGAACCAGATAGGGCTCGCCACCGGACAGGTCACGGAAATCTACGACGAGGGATATCTCGCCAAGAGGATGGAAATTGGTGCGGTGGTCGGTGCAGCGCCGCGCGGGAATGTGGTTCGCGAAAGACCCGCGTCCGGAGACCTGATTCTTCTGCTGGGCGGCAGGACCGGACGGGACGGCTGCGGAGGAGCGACCGGTTCGTCGAAGGAGCATACCGAGCATTCGATCACCACGTGCAGCGCAGAGGTCCAGAAGGGAAATCCGCTTACGGAGCGCAAGCTCCAGCGCCTTTTCCGAAGACCGGAAGTCAGCCGTCTTATCAAACGGTGCAACGACTTCGGGGCGGGAGGCGTATCCGTGGCGATCGGAGAGCTCGCCGCAGGACTCGTCGTCGATCTCGACCGGGTACCAAAGAAATACGAAGGCCTTGACGGGACGGAACTCGCCATCTCGGAATCGCAGGAGCGGATGGCAGTGGTGATCGCGCCGGAGGATCTCGACCGGTTCACCCGGGAGGTCGCCTCCGAGAATCTCGAATGCGCGGTGGTGGCTCACGTTCAGGAAGAGCGCAGACTCGTGATGCTCTGGCGGGGGAAGAAGATCGTGGACATCAGCCGCGATTTCATCGACACAAACGGGGTTACACGCACTACCGCCGTCGTGATCACGGAGCCGGAACCGGACAGGAACCGCTTCGCCGCATCAGCAGCGGATGACGGAGCCCCTTTCAGCCTGCGCTCCGCTTGGCTTTCGACAATGGGTGATCTCAACGTATGCAGCCAACAGGGGCTTGTGGAACGGTTCGACAGCACCAACGGCGCCGCTTCCGTGCTTATGCCGTTCGGGGGTGTCTACCAGAAATCCCCTGTCCAGTGCATGGTCGCCAAAATTCCGGTGACCGAAGGGGACACGACCACTGGAACCGCCATGAGCTTCGGTTACAATCCCTCGATTTTCCGTTGGAGTCCGTTTCACGGCGCGGTATACGCGATCGTCGAGGCGGTCGGCAGGATTGTCGCGGCAGGCGGCAACCATCACCGGGTGCGATTGACTCTTCAGGAATATTTCGAGAAGGTGGGCGACGATCCCCTGAAGTGGGGCAAACCTTGCGCCGCCCTGCTCGGCGCATACTGGGCTCAGCTGCAACTCGAAACAGCGGCCATCGGCGGCAAGGACAGCATGTCCGGAAGCTTCAAGGAGCTCACGGTGCCTCCCACCCTGGTAGCGTTCGCGCTCGCTCCGGTGGACGTCACGGTCACGGTTTCCACAGAATTCAAACAGAGCGGATCCACGGTGCTGCTGCTTCGAGCCGCGCGCGACGAATACGAACTTCCCGATTTCGATCACCTGGTCCGAATGTATACCGCGGTGCACAAGGCGGTCCGGTCGGGGGCGATCCACGCGGCGTCAGTGGTGGGAACTGGAGGATGCGCCGAAACGATCGCCAAAATGAGTTTCGGCAACCGGATCGGAGTGCGGTTATCGGAAACCGACCCGCGGCTGCTCTTCGCCTTCGATCCCGGCTCGCTCGTGCTCGAGGTGAGCGGACACGCGAATCCGGGCGGGCTGTTCGCGGGTATCGATCACCGGACGCTCGGGAGCACCGTAGACGAGCACGCCATGCTGTTCGGAAACGACCGTCTGTCCATCAGTGAACTTCAGGAGGCGTGGGAAGCGCCGCTCGCGTCGGTGTTTCCGGTTTTCACTCCTGCTGGAGACTCCTCCCCGGAACTTCCGCACTTTACGGAGCGTTCCGCCCGGCGACCGAAAACCGCCGTGGCGCGGCCGCGGGTGCTCGTAACCGTGTTCCCCGGAACCAACTGCGAGTACGACACCGTCCGGGCGTTCACGCGGGCGGGCGCGGTGTGCGACCTGTTTCTACTCAAAAATCTCTCCCCCCCGGATATCGACGCGTCCATCGAAACGATGGTGAAAAGCGTGCGCAATGCCCAGATCATCATGATCCCGGGAGGGTTCAGCGCCGGCGATGAACCGGACGGATCCGGAAAGTTCATAGCGGCCTTTTTCCGTAATCCTCACGTAAAGGAAGCCGTGACCGATCTGCTCGATCGTCGCGACGGGCTGATCCTTGGCATATGCAACGGCTTCCAGGCGCTCGTCAAGCTGGGGCTACTCCCCCACGGCTCCATACGCGACATGGAGGAGGGCAGCCCGACGCTCACCTTCAACACGATCGGAAGGCACCTTTCGAGGATGGTTTCGACACGGATAGTATCAGTCAAATCTCCATGGCTCGCTCATGCTTCCCCTGGCGATATACATGTGATCCCGATTTCGCATGGAGAGGGCCGCTTCATCGCCTCCAGGGAGACAATCGGACAACTGGTCGCCTCGGGTCAGGTGGCCACCCAGTATGTCGATTGCGCCGGCGCCGTTTCCGCTTCGGAGGACGCCAATCCCAACGGGTCGAAATACGCCGTCGAAGGTATCACCAGTCCAGATGGAAGGGTGTTCGGGAAAATGGGTCACTCCGAACGCAAAGGCACCCATGTCGCCAGGAATATCTACGGCGAGAAGGACCAGTTCATATTCGAATCCGGCGTGGAGTATTTCAAATGATTCATACCCCGCAGCACGGAGGACCGCGGATGAAAACGCACGTACTCCTTTTATGCTGCTGTCTGCTTCTTCTGCCGCTCCCGGAATGCATGCGCCGTTCGACGGGAGAGCCTGATAAAAACCTGATCTTCGTCTCGATCCTTCCACAGAAATATTTCGTGGAGCGGATAGCCGGATCGGGCTTTACAGTGAAGGCCCTGATTCCCGCGGGAGCGTCGCCCCACTCTTTCGAACCAAGGCCCTCGCAGATGGCGGAACTCGCGAAAGCGCGGCTCTATTTTTCCACCGGGGTCGAAATGGAGAAGGCGTGGCTTCCCCGGATACGTAAAGTCAATCCCCGCCTGAGGGTCGTAGCCTGCGACAGCGGGATCGAGAAACGGCGTATGGAGCCGTCCGCCCCCGGTCCGGGTGGCGTTGGAGACGGGCACCGGGGTCATGATCCTCACGGCGGGGGTGCGGAACTCCATGCGGACGACCACCGCGGCCACGACCACGAGGGAGAAGATCCCCATATATGGCTCTCCCCCGAGCTGGTGCGGGTTCAGGTGCGTCCAGTTATGCGGGCCCTCTGCGCCCAGGATTCAGCGAGTTGCGCAGGATTCCGGAAGCGTCTTGCGGAGTTCGATGCATCGATCGATTCCCTTCAGTCCGCGATCAGGCGAAAGCTGGAACGGTGCGGCTCACCGGAAAGTTTCCTCGTGTTTCACCCGTCGTGGGGTTATTTCGCCCGCGAATTTTCCATGCGCCAGATCGCCGTGGAAATCGAGGGCAGGGAGCCGGGTGTTCGGGAGCTTGAAGCGATCATGGAAACCGCGCGGCGGGAGAAGTGCTCGGCAATGCTGGTTCAGCCGCAGTTCTCGCGAAGGATAGCGGATATCATTGCCGGGAAACTGGGGGTGCCGACCATGACCGCGGATCCTCTCGCTGAGGATTGGGCTGCGAATCTGCTTCGTGTAACGGACGTGCTATGCAGGTAACGGACCGCAGCTTCGCGATCGAGGTCGATCGCCTGGTCTTCTCCTATGGAAACCAGCTCGCCGTTGACGAGGCGTCGT
Organism: uncultured Fibrobacteraceae bacterium; assembly: GCA_964529145.1. GTDB lineage: Bacteria > Fibrobacterota > Chitinivibrionia > Chitinivibrionales > Chitinispirillaceae > JAFGNB01. Next base: position 4,277 of record CAZGVZ010000271.1, read on the forward strand.
TCAATCTTCCAAAGGGAGATTTTCTGGGAATCATCGGTCCCAACGGGGGAGGGAAGACTACGTTGCTGCGGTTGCTGTTAGGTCTGCTCACCCCCGATGCCGGTTCGGTCCGGCTTCTTGGAGGACCCCCTGCCAGAATGCGTCGCAGGGTCGGGTATATTCCCCAGGAGACAAACCTCAACAAATCGTTCCCGGTTTCGGCGCGTGACGTGGTGCTCATGGGCCTGATCGGGAGGAGGGGACCAGGGAGGGGATTCACCGACGGCGACCGTCTCGACGCGGAGAGAATGCTCGAGCGGATGGGTCTCTCGGACGTAAAAGACCGCCCTCTGGCCGAACTTTCCGGAGGACAGCGTCAGAGGGTTCTACTCGGCCGCGCCATGGTGGCCGGACCGGAAATGCTCTTCCTTGACGAACCGACAGCGAGCGTGGACGTCTCGGGAGAGGACGATATTTACCGGCACCTGCGCGCGCTCAACGAGTCCGGGGTCACCATCGTGATGGTGACGCACAACATCGGCGTTCTTTCGAGATATGTCAAATCGGTGGCCTGCATCAACCGGCGGTTTTTTTTCCACCCCGACGGAAAACTCGATCAGGCCACGGTCAACGCGACCTTCGGCTGTAATGTCGACATTATCGCGCACGGTGTGCCCCACCGGGTTTTTCACGACCACGGCCCGGAGGCGTGATGCTGGAAGCGTTGCACCTGACCTTCATGCAAAACGCCCTGATCTGCGGAGCGCTGGTCAGCGTGGCGTGCGGAATCGTCGGCACGCTCGTGGTAGTGAACCGGATGTCCTATATTGCGGGAGGAGTGGCTCATGCGGCGTATGGAGGGCTCGGAATCGCGGTTTTTTTCGGACTGCCTCCAGCATTCGGAACACTCCCATTCTCACTGGCGAGTTCAATGCTCATGGGCTACTTCGCCGGACGCAACCGTGAACGTTCCGATGCGATCGTGGGGGCGATGTGGGCGGCGGGAATGGCGCTCGGTATCATCCTGATCGACCTTACTCCCGGGTATCAGGCAGATCTAATGAGCTATCTTTTCGGCAGCATCATGGCGGTCTCCGGAACGCAGCTCGCGCTCATGGGGATTCTCGATGCGGTGATCGCGGCAACGGTCGTTCTTTTCTACAAAGAGTTGCTGGCGTTCTCCTACGACGAAGAGTTCGCGGCGATACACGGAGTTCCGGTTCGGCTGCTGCGATATCTGCTTCTCGGGCTGATCGCCTGCACGGTGGTCATGCTGATTCAGGCCGTTGGTCTCATACTGGTATTGGCGCTTTTCACCATTCCCGCATCCATCGCGGAGCTGTTTTCGAAAAGACTCATGGTGATGATGCTCCTGGCCGCGGGGGCGGGCTGTGCGATCACCTCCGTTGGACTTTGCTGCTCCTACTTTCTCGACCTCACAGCAGGCGCTACCATTGTCATGGTGGCGTGCGCAGGATTCGGAGCGGCATATTTGATAAAAAAAACGCTCGGGCAACCGGTAAATCGACCTTCAACCGCGATGCCCGGTGCCAGGCGGGAAATGGAGGAACGATGAAATATCGCGTTTTCGGTCGAACGGGGTGGGAAGTTTCCGAAGTCGGGCTCGGGACATGGCAGCTCGGGGGAGATTGGGGAGAGGTAGACCGGGACTCCGCGCGAACTATCATGAAGACGGCAGTTGAACAGGGAGTCAATTTCTTCGATACCGCCGATGTGTACGGAAACGGAAAAAGCGAAACCCTTATCGGTGAATTCCTCGCCGGATGCGGCGAAAAAGTGTGTGTGGCGACCAAGCTGGGCCGCCTCGAGGGTTTTCCCGACGGATATTCATCCGAACTGTTCCGCCGCTGCGTAGACAATTCCCTGCGCCGTCTTCTTGAATTCCTTGTCAACCATGATGCTGAATGTGAGCTGACCAGGCTTGTAGCCGGA
>CAZGVZ010000272.1:0-2432 GCA_964529145.1 uncultured Fibrobacteraceae bacterium
CGATATCGTCGATGCCTGGATCATAATTCCGTAAGCGTTTGCGGTTGAGTGAAACCCTTCCCTCGGGAACGTAGAGGAGATGGTTCCCCTCTGCGGCGAAATGCAGGAGCAATTCCTCGTACTCGTCGGGATCATCGGCACTGTATGCTGGACAAAAAATAAAAAGCGGAGATATTGTATCGCGGTCGGGACGAAAGAGGTAACAGGTTCTATGCCGCTCCTCGTTTCGAAAGGTATCCGACACAACCTCATAAGGGCAGGAGAGCGCAGGCGCGGGGGGACATGGTTCCGCGGCTGCGGTCGCGACAAGGGCGCATGAAAGAGTGACGGTTAAGGAGCTGGTTAATCTCACACCGATCCCCCGACGAGAAGTGTATTGATAAAAATACATGGTTCGAACGCTGGGATAGAAGGTGAAATTCGCGTGCGGGATAAACGCCTCCTGCGGCCTTTGCAGCCGGGTGGAATAAAAAACGGATTTTTCATAGGTGCCCCATATTATTTTTAGACCATGCGTTATCCTGTCTTTTCCAATGACCGTGAAGACGATTGCGAGGGCTCACCGATCCTGACAGGGTAGACTGTTTTGATAATTGAAGATGAGATGCCCCTGTCAGGAACCTGACAGGGGCTTTTTTTTTGTAACCTTAATCGGAAGGCGGATGTTATGAACATCAAGGACATGGTTCGTGACCGGAAAAAGGTGAGGTTTTCTTTTTACAGGGACAAGGAGCTCTGGTATGTGACAGAAGACGGGTTCGAGTTTCCGGTCCCGATTCACGATGTCGGTAATGCCACGTTTATGGCTGAAGACAAGGCGATTCTCTTCATGCGCTATATCAGAATGCATCTCGAGATGCTGGATAAGGCACGGAAGGAGCATCAGGCCGCTCTCCAGACATGATCGAGGGCCGGGGACAAGAGATGACACCCCGGCCTTTTCAGTTCTACGACCTGATCATCCCCTCTTAACCCTGAATTCTTTCCTGAGCCGTAAAATGAAAGATCCCCATTAGTTGGTATGAATTCCGCTTCCATCATATATTTATTATGATGATGAACAAAAAAAATGGGTATTCAGTTGAAACGACCTCTCGTATTGAGAAGGCGGTAAAATTCATTTTCACTCAAGTCAATAAATCCGTTCACGTGTATCTTATAGGAAGTCGCGCACGGGGCGATTTCACCTCAAAAAGCGATTGGGATTTCGCAATCGATGCGGATGATCCTCTGCCATGGAATTTTTTTGCAGTTTTGCGGCAGGAAACGGAGGATATCGCTTTTCCGGATGAAATCGATATTATTGACATAAATCGAGCTCCTGCCTGGTTTCGTAAAACCGTCTGCGACGATTCTATCGAGATCTCGAGATGACAGCCAAAGAGTTGCGTTCATATTATGAAACAGCCATCCGCTCACTGGATGAGCTCAACAAGGCACTGGAATATCTGGATCAGGACAAAACCGCACACGACAGATGGGTTCGTCTCGATGCCGTTGCCAAGCGTTTTGAAGTCTCATTCGAGTATCTTTGGAGATTCCTGAAAGCTGCGGGAGAGTTTCAGGGCAGTGAAGTTCCGGGACCGCGTCCCGCTATTCTGGAAGCGGCCAGGTATGGGTGGATAGAGAACAGGGAAGGCTGGGCGGGTTTTCTTGAAGCAAGAAACGCCGGAGTCCATGATTATTTTGGTTTGTCTTCGGAAGAGTATGCCGGTATTGCCCGCAGTTTTCATTCAGCGGCTCTGGAATGCATTACAAGAATCAAAAGAGAATTGTTGTCCGATAGAGAATAGGGCCTCGTATGCATATTTCCGGAACTTCAGGCGAGAGGCGGCCGGAACAAGCCTTGCATTGATCGATAATCCTTCAGTATCGGATCGGTCACCTGCCGGACAGAGCGCATTTTTCGGTTTTTGAACCGACGTCGGTCGATTCCGGGGGCGAAAGGGAGCGTGGTCATTCCGGATTTCGCGAGTTGCCGAAATATCGTCGCAGAAATTTTCCGGTATGTGATTTACCGCAGGCCCGCGCCACTTTGCGGGGAGTACCTTCCACCACTATGCCGCCCCCTTCAGATCCGCCTTCAGGCCCGAGGTCGATGATCCAGTCCGCCCGGGAGATCACGTCGAGATTGTGCTCGATAACGACTACCGAGTTTCCCGCATCGACCAGTTTCTGGAGTACCGTCATAAGTCTGCCGATATCCGCCATGTGGAGACCGACCGTGGGTTCGTCGAGAACGAACATGGTCCGATCCGGCGCTGTTTTTGTTCTCGTGCGCCGCTCCGCGGGCCCCGCGACACGGCTCAGCTCGGTTACGAGCTTGATTCTTTGCGCCTCGCCGCCGCTCAGGGTTGGGCTCTGCTGACCCAGCGTGCAATAGCCCAGGCCGACCTCCTCGAGGAGGTGCAGTGAACGATGTACCTTGGGGT
>CAZGVZ010000272.1:2442-4440 GCA_964529145.1 uncultured Fibrobacteraceae bacterium
CTCATGGAGAGAATCTCCGCGATCGTTTTTTCCTTGAAAGTCACAGCCAGGGTTTCACTCATGAACCGGGAACCTCCGCAGCCGTCGCAGCGGACGGTCACGTCGGGCAGGAAATTCATCGCGATCTTTCGAATCCCCTGCCCCTGACAGACCGGACATCGTCCTTCGTCTGTATTGAAGGAGAACCTTCCTGCTCCGTATCCCCTCATGAGGCTTTCCGGCGTCCTGGCGAACAGTTTCCGGATATCGTCCCAGAAACCGACATAGGTCGCCGGACAGGAACGGGGTGTTTTTCCGATGGGTTTCTGGTCAACTTCGAGTATCCGGCCGATTCCTTCCCATCCCGTGATCTTGTCACATCCGGGAAGGCGGGCGGCAGCGCCCCTCTTTCGGCCAAGAAGGGCCGCGAGGCTGTCGTGAAGGATATTCCTGACCAGGGTACTTTTGCCGCTTCCGCTTACACCGGTAACGCATACGAGCCTCTGAAGCGGAATGCGTACATCGATGTTCTTGAGATTGTGCATCCTGGCCCCGTGAACGGTGAGCCACCGCGCCTCGTGCGACGGACGGGCTTCGGAGCACTCCTTTTTCGCTGAACCGAGGCATCGGGCTGTGATCGATTCGGGGTCTCGCAGCACCTCCTCCCTCCGGCCCTGGGCTGTGATCGTCCCCCCTCTCGATCCGCCGCCGGGTCCGAGATCGATCAGGTAATCGGCGTCGCGAATGGTTTCTTCGTCGTGTTCTACCACTACGACCGTGTTGCCCTGCCGCTTTAAAGCATGTAAAGTGTCGAGCAGACGCCGGTTGTCTCTGCTGTGAAGCCCGATGGTGGGCTCGTCGAGTATGTAGCAGACTCCTCTCAGGTTCGACCCGAGCTGGGCGGCGAGCCTGACGCGCTGCGCTTCGCCGCCGCTGAGCGTGGGGGCTGCACGGTCGAGAGTGAGATAGTCGAGACCCACCGTGCCGAGAAAGCGGAGGCGAGAAACGATCTCCGGGATTATATCGGTCGCGAGCACAGCGTCCCTTCCCGTGAACTCGAGCCTCTCCGAGAAAAGAGCGGTCGCTTCCCTGACGGAGAGTGCGGTGACATCCGCGATAGAGAGCCCCTGGAGCCGCACTGCGAGCGCGTCACGGTTGAGCCGTTTTCCGCCGCACGACGGGCAGATCCGCATTTCGTCGCCGTTCCACCATTCATTCCACCATATCTCCTCTCCACTCTGCTGATCGTCGAATCCCGACATGGAAAGCCCGGTCCCGTAGCAGTCGGGACACCAGCCATGACGTGAATTGAACGAGAAGAGCCGCGGGTCCGGTTCCTCGAACCCCCGCTGACATCGTGGACAGGTGCGTGTCGAGGAGAACACCGTCATCTTTCCGTCCCTGCGGCCGCGACGGGTTTCAGCGTGCAAAACGCCCTTGCCCAGGTCGAGGGCGCGTCCGACCGCTCCGAGGACCTCTTCGCCGGAGACCGAACTGCGGAAAGAGAGCACTGGAACCTCTATGGTATGTTCGCGATATCGGTCGAGACTCGGCCACTTGTCCGCTGGGTGAAGCTCGCCGTCGACCCTGAGTGACTGAATGCCGTTTTTACTCGCCCACCGGGCGAGGTCCCTGTAGGTTCCTTTACGGTTGATCACAAGCGGGGCGTAGAGGGTTACGGTCGCATTCGACGCTTCTTTCATGACGGCGTCCCTGATCGCTTCGGGGTGCATCGCGCCGATAGGCACGTCGCAATCGGGACAGTACTGGGTCCCGCTCTTGACAAAAAGAAGCCTGATGTAGTGGTAAAGCTCGGTTACCGTGGCCACGGTGCTCTTCCGTCCGCCGCTGCTCGTGCGCTGCTCTATGGCCACGGTTGGAGGAATACCGTAGATCCGGTCGACGTCAGGCCTGGGAGGAGGCTGCACGAACTGGCGGGCGTATGCGTTCAGGGATTCCAGATAACGGCGCTGTCCCTCCGCATAAATGGTGTCGAAGGCCAGGGAGGACTTACCGCTG
>CAZGVZ010000272.1:4485-4865 GCA_964529145.1 uncultured Fibrobacteraceae bacterium
CGGGGAATGTCGATATCGACCGATTTGAGATTGTGTTCCCTGGCGCCGGTGATGACCATGCGGTTCCCCTTTGCCGAACCGGCGGGAGCGGGTCCGGAACCGTAGACCGCTGCCGGTTCGCGGACCGCACCGGCATCGTACGAGGCGAGTGCGCGGCCCGTATGACTCGGGGAAGACGTCATGCAGAGATCCGGTGTTCCGGCGAACACCACGTTTCCCCCCTGTTCGCCTCCTTCCGGGCCGAGATCGATCAACCAGTCTGATGCTCGGAGCACGTCGAGATTGTGTTCGATGACTACGACCGAATGGCCGGCGCCTGTGAGTTTCCGGAATGCCCCGAGCAGCACGGCTATGTCGGAAAAATGAAGTCCGGTGGTCGG
>CAZGVZ010000272.1:4875-6200 GCA_964529145.1 uncultured Fibrobacteraceae bacterium
CGTTTTGAAACGCAGCCGCTCCTCGGGATCCAGTCCGGTGGTCGGCTCGTCGAAAAGAAACAGGATTCGCCTTCCGGCATCAATTTCGCCGCGGGGCAGGTGCGCCGCAAGCTTGAGCCGCTGGGCCTCGCCGCCGCTAAGAGTGGGAAGAGGCTGCCCGAGAGGCAGATAGGAGAGCCCGACCGAGCGCAGAGGTTCCAGCGGTCCGATAACCCCTGGATGCCCCCTGAAGAAGAGGAATGCCTCATCCACAGTGAGCGAGAGTACATCGTGAATCGAGGCATCGATTCCTCCCTGGAACGATTCGTTCCCATGGAGCATGACCTCGAGCACCTCCTTCTTGAAGCGCTTCCCCCGGCAATCCGGGCACGAGAGGTAGACGTCACTCAGGAACTGCATCTCCACATGTTCGAACCCGGCTCCGCTGCATGCGGGACACCGGCCCGTGCCTCCGTTGAAACTGAAGGTCGCCGGAGTGTATCCGCGTTGTTTCGAGAGCGGTGTCGAGGCGAACAGTTTCCGTATGGGGTCAAAAGCGCCCATGTAACTTACCGGATTCGATCGTGCGGTTTTTCCGATGGGCGACTGGTCGACCATGATCACCTCGTCGATCAGTTCGCTTCCCCGGATTTTCCTGAACGCCCCCGGCGCTTCGGACGGTTCGCCTTTCAGGCGACGGAGCCCCCGGTACAGCACCTCTTCCATGAGCGTCGATTTGCCCGATCCGCTGACGCCCGAGATGCCGACCACGCAACCGAGGGGAATTTGCACGTCGATGCTCTTGAGATTGTGCTCGCATGCTCCGGTGATCTCGATCGCATTGCGCCGCAGTTCCGCTTCCCTCAGCTCCAGTCTGGGGGCTACCGACCTTTTTCCGGACAAGTACGCCGCGGTGGACGAGGTTCGCGATTTCAACAGCCTGGAGAGTGTGCCTGAAAAGACGACCTCTCCGCCCCGGGAACCCGGCCCCGGTCCCATGTCGATCACCCGGTCAGCCGCGCGGATCAGTTCGGGATCGTGTTCGACGACCAGCAGGGTATTGCCCGCGTCGCGCAGCCGGTGAAGAATCCCGATCAGCCTGCCGATGTCGCGGGAATGAAGGCCTATGCTCGGTTCGTCGAGTATGAACAGAGCGTTGACAAGAGATGTCCCGAGGGCCGTGGTGAGATTGATCCGCTGCACTTCGCCGCCGCTCAGGGTTCTTGACTGGCGGTCGAGAGTGAGATAACCGAGTCCCACATCGGCCAGATACCGGAGCCTGGTTTTTATTTCGCCCAGAATGATTTCCGCCGCCTCGTCGTGGGGGGCGGAAAGCCGCAGAGAAG
>CAZGVZ010000273.1:0-1806 GCA_964529145.1 uncultured Fibrobacteraceae bacterium
GAACGTGCTTCTGGCAGTCCGCATCGCCATGAGTATCGGGCTGACAATATTTCTGGTTCGCTTCAGGACCAGACCTCTTTGGTTTCATCTTCCCTTTCTTCTGATCCTTTCGGGAGCTGTCGGAAATGTGATCGACTCGCTGATGTCCGGTCACGTGATCGATTTCATTCATCTCCATGCGGGTTCATTTCTCGACTGGCCTTTTCTTTTCAATCTCGCGGACGCTTATGTCTGCATAGGAATGGGCATCCTGATTCTGCAGAGTTTTTCGAACGAATCCGTAAAAAAAACGGACCTGCCGCTTCAGGAGAGTTCAACCGGTGAAAGGACGGAGAGCACATGAGCGTGCGAGAAAAGAGGTTCCGATTTTCCCGGCCCGACATCGCCGCGACCGGATTCCTGGTCGCGGCCGCGACACTTTTCTACTGGCCCGTGATAACCCTCAAGGGTACGATCTGGAACGATTTCATCGAGCAGTACTATCCCTACCGGGCTTTTGCGTCACGAACACTCAGGGAAGGTCTGTTCCCATTTTGGAATCCGTACAGTTTTTCCGGAATGCCTTTTTTCGCGGATATCCAGTCCGCCGTGCTCTATCCCCTCAACCTGCTCCTCGTTCTATTTACAGGTAAAGGCGGCCTGGACCCGGCACTGTTCGAATATCAGATCGTGCTCCATGTCGCAGCCGCGGGCATCTTCGCATATCTGCTCGCACGGGATTTCCACCTGAGCAGGACCGCGGCGCTGATCGCAGGACTGGTCTTTATGCTCGGCGGATTCCCGACAGCTCACATATTCCACGTCACCATGATCCATGCGCTCCCCTGGTTTCCACTCTCTCTCCTCGAGTCCGTTCTATGCAATCGCCACATCGTTTCTGCTCTGTTTTGTCGCGTTCGCCGGACACCCTCAGATGTATGTCTACCTTCACTATCTTCTCGGCGCTTATCTGGTTTTCCATCTGATCGAAGTGTCACGACACGGTTTTACCGTAAAAAAAGTGCTGCTCCCTGCCGTTCTTTTCTCGGGCATCGTAGCGGGGGGCGCAGGCCTTTCGGCAGTGCAACTGCTTCCTACCGCCCGGTTGAGCAAAGAATCGGTCCGACCCGAACTTCAGTTCAACCAATCTGCCCAGGGCTCCTTCAGGCCTTACAGATTCGTTACGCTGCTCTCCCCGAACTTCTTCGGCGCGCCGAATCAGTACCGTGGCAACACCACCCCCTACTGGGGAATCACCGAAAAAGACGTCGATCCCGGTGCCCATTACTATTGGGAGACTGCACTATACCTCGGGATTCTCCCTCTGGTTCTCGCACTCCTCGCATTCGCTTCCACTCGTTCCCCCCCGCTTTTGTTCCTCGGGGGCATCGCGTTGATCTCATTCATGATCGCCATGGGGGACTCTACCCCCCTGTATCGGATCGCGTATGCGCTTCTGCCCGGATTCAAACAGTTTCGCAATCCGGCCAGGATAGGAATCGTTTTCACGCTCGCGATGTCGCTGTTGGCCGCATTCGGCACCGACAGGTTGTTCTCCCCCGGTTCCATACCGGATTCGAAGCGCAAAAGGTACGGCATAGCGCTTGCGGGATGCGGGGCTGCGGCCGTGATGGCCGCTTTGGCTTTTACAGGTGGTCTGTTCAGGGGATCGGTCATTGATTTTGCGCTGAAGAGCGGCATTTTTGGAAACAGCCCGCAGGTCGCGGACTATATAGGGCGGAACGTTTACCCGTCCGTGGTACAGCAGATATGGATCTTCGTCCTTTTTGCGCTTCTGAGCCTCGGCGTGGCCTGGCTCGCACTTTT
>CAZGVZ010000273.1:1816-6198 GCA_964529145.1 uncultured Fibrobacteraceae bacterium
TTGAACGGACATGACGATCACCCGGGCAAACTCCGAAAGATTCCTCTCCATGCTGTCTCGGTCTTTCTTCCGGTGCTGCTCTTCGCCGATCTCTGGGCTTTTGGATACGGTTTTGCCGCGGTTAAAGGGTCCCCCAATGGGGTCTACCGGAAAAACAACCTCCTCCAGTCAGTGCTCGACGAATATAAAAAAGGTCTGTTCAGGATCAATTCGCGCGGATCGAATCCGGGGAGCGACGATATCGGCGGTCCCCATATGCTTTTCCGCCGAAACGAGGGTACGGTTCAGCAGATCTTCCTCATGGAGGGGTACAATCCCCTCAGACTCAAACGGCAGCTCGTGGACCGCAAACCTCGTACTCTGGATATTCTGAATGTCAGATACAAAATCGATATCTCCCGGGAGAACTCGGATATTTCGATAGCTGCCCATCCGACCTGCCTTCCACGGGTGCGGATGGTTCCTTCGTACCGGGTTATCACCGATGAATCGCGCATTATTCCGGCTTTGCACGGGGAGGATTTCGATCATGTGCGTGAAGCGGTTCTCGAAGAACCCGCAGGTCTGTTTCCCGAGGGCAGGCGCGAGGCTGGAAGGTCCACGGCAACACTGAAGAACTATTCGGAAAACCGGATTACCGCCGAGGTCTCGACAGAAAAACCCGCGCTTCTTGTGCTGAGCGAAATCGATTACCCAGCCTGGAAAGCTACAATCGACGGAAAGCCCGCAAAAGTGCTTCGCGCGAATTACGCGTTGCGCGCGATCGCTGTCCCGGAGGGCACGCACACGGTCGAATGTTTTTTCAATGATGATTCATTCAAGAGCGGCTTGACCGTCAGCCTGCTTACGTTGGCAGGAATTACCGCCGCGGCGGTCTCCCTGGCGGCCCGGAAAAAAGTATGGAACCTCGTGGGAAAGAGGAAAAAAAATGCAAAGACATGACCTGTTCAGGAGTTTTTTCAGGGTTTTCCCCCACGTGGAGGACCACCTTTGGTAGTGATAGATACCGAAAGCAGCCGGATCCGTTTCCTTTCCTCAGGGGAAAAACGTACTATACTAGGGAGTTGTGAAGGGAGGAAATATGGTAGAAAAAGTACATGTTTTCCTCAAAATGTTCGAAATGGAGCTGGAGGACCTTCATAAGGACATCGAACTGCTGATCGCGAAATACAAGGACGAGCACGATCATCAGGTGATATCGAACTATGTGTTCCTTGAAAACGTTGCGGTCATGGACAACGAGTTGTTCGGAGTGGACAGCTTTCTTGAAGAGGTTCGTTCTCTGGACGGTTCGGGATATTCGGATGTCATTACGCTGATCCACGATCTTACAAGACATATCGAGCAGAGGTGTCATGAGAGGGGAATAGCGATGGCTGTTGCCGTTTTGGCCGAGCGCAAGATGAAGAAGGTATTGGCGTATATAGAAAAGAATCATGAGTATGAAACTTCTTCATAACTGGGGCATTCTGGGCGCCGGACAGATGGCACGGAAGTTCGTTTCCGATCTGAAGTTTCTTCCCCAGGCTCGTGTTCACGCTATAGGTTCTCGCAGCAGGGAGCGCGCAATCTCTTTTGCCGGACAGCACGGGATCGATAAAGCTTACGGTTCGTACGAGGAACTTGTTTCCGATCCCGAAATCGACGTGGTATACATTGCGTCAAGGCATATCGGTCATTACCCGGATTCAATATTGTGCCTTAACCATGGCAAACATGTGTTGTGCGAAAAGCCCTCCGCAATGAATCGCGCGCAGCTGGAACGGGTGATTGCAGCTGCCCGTGAGAGCGGCTGTTTCTACATGGAGGCGTTGTGGACCCGTTTCCTTCCATCCTTCATCTCCTGCCTCGAACACGTGCGCCAGGGGGAAATCGGTCAGATCCGGGCGATCGAATCAGATTTCTGTATCAACATTCCCTACGACTCGAACCACCGCGTTTACAATCCGGCATACGGAGGCGGCTCACTCCTGGATGTCGGGATCTATCCGGTATTCTGTGCTCTCGAAATCGGCACTCCCGTAACTGGCATATCGACTACCGCCGCACTGGACAGGAATGGAATCGATACCTCGTGCTCCGTTCTCCTTAATCATTCGGGTGGTGAGCTGTCGATTCTTTTCAGCTCGCTCAATTGCCCCGGCCGCACGGAATCCCTCATTCATGGAAGCAGGGGGATGCTCAGGCTGCATAAATGGTGGCATTGCCCGACACGTCTCGAGCACATTTCCGAAACCGGTGAATCCCGTGTTTTTCCCTGCACCGAGGCCGGCTACGGTTATCAATATGAAGCCGCTGAGGTCATGCGCCGCATCGATGCCGGAGCCGTACAGTCGGAACTCTGGCCCTGGGAAAAGTCGCTCGCGCTTATCGATTTGCTCGATCGAATACGTGAGCTGGCAGGAATTCGATATCCTTCCGAAGTGGAAAGTTTATAGGAAGTCACGTTCTACTCTCCATGAGCACCGAGCTTTTCCAGCAATGCCCGAGCTTCCCGGTACCCCGGTCGTAGTTCGAGCGCTTTCAGGAGTGCGGCCGCGGCTTCGCCGTCTCTTTCGAGTAAATGGAGTGCGACCGCATGGCCATAATGCGTCTCGGGATCATCCAGCCATCTTACTGAAAGTGACGAGTATGTGGCGCAGGCCTCCCGGTATTTTCCGCATTTAAGCTGTAAAGAGGCGAGATTACGGTCTATGTTGCCCAGAGCCGGGTATTTTTCTTTCAGCGAGGTCAGCAGCGCGAGCGCCCGGCCGGATTCGCCCAATGCATCGTAAGCGATCGCGAGATTGCCCTGCGCCTCAGGAAAATCCGGCATACCTTCGACCGATTCGAGAAGAGCGCGCTTCGCTCTTTCATATTGCCTGTCGTGGAGATGGATGGTTCCGATATTATAGTGGACCACTGCAGCAAGCTCATCCATGGTGAGGTTTTCAAGTGGATAGAGTGATGTATCGGAAATCGTATAGCGTTTCCTGTACCATTCATCGCTCATATGCTCACCTTTTCGGAGAGTTTCGATATTGAGCCGTTGCGTGCCGTCATCGTATCTCACGAACATGTGTCCGGGTGCGAGCACGGCATGCATCGGCAGATCCAGCTTTTCTGCCATCAGCAGGTACAGCAGTGACATCCCCACGCACGAACCCCGTCGATGCGCCACCACCTGGCGGGGAAAGAGCGTGTGAACGTCATTGCGGCCGTCATCAAAAACGATCCCCAATCCATTGAAAATGAAATCCGTCAATTCTCCCGCGATTCTCCGGGCATCGGTCGTACCGAACAGTCTGGTCGAAAGAGCGAGCGCGGCACTGTCGAGCACACTTTCAAATACGGCTGCGGAATCCCGGCCCGCATACATCTCAGGAAAATGGCTCTGGATAATTTTTCCGAGTCTGGAAGAAAAATCACACATTTTTAATGGAGCCCCGGATTCGGAACGGATCATCGCATCAGAAACCGACCTTTGCGTATCCGACATCCCTTCCACAGGGCGCGGATGGGGAACGCGATACGCGAGTATTATCAGACCAATCGGGATGATCATCGCGGAAGCAATGGCGAGCGGTTTTCTATTTACCGTTTTCCGGCCTTTCGATTCGGGTCGCATAATATCCGAGCGCATACCGGATCACGACACGAAGCACGCGTAATCCGTATGTCAAAGGGTTGAGATGGGATTTCTCGCCCGCGTACCGGGTAGGAATGGGCAATTCTCCAATTACAAGTTTCGCGGCCCGTGCGGATGCGATCATTTCAAGATCGAAATCGAAGCTCCCGCTCAGCCGGTCGAACCGGATCGTCTCCAGCGGTCGTCTGCCGTACATGATGAATCCGCTGTGGTAATCGGTCATCGAGATACCGAAGACCCGGTTTTCGATCATGGTGAGTATGGCTCCCGCTACGAATTTATAAAAAGGCATCCCGCCGGAGATTGCGGTACCCGAAGCGATGCGTGAACCCTGTAAAAGATCGATGGCCCCCTTTTCCATCTCGGACACGAACTCCAGTATCGATTCGGGAGGGTACTGTCCATCCGCGTGCAGGCAGACGGCATACCTGCAGCCGTCATCCCTGCACTTTGCCAGCCCCTGCTTGACAGTGGAACCATATCCAAGGTTCCTTTCGTGATGAAGCACGACACACTGGCGGTGATCTGCGGCGATTCCCTGTATAATCCGGACCGTATCATCCAGGGAGCCGTCATCGATCAGGTATACCCGGCGGACCGATTTCCATAGAGCCGGGGAGATCCGTTCGATGACTCCACCGATTGTCGAGGCGGCATTGAATGCCGGGATCACTATCGATATGCGCTCCTTCACTGCGGAGCCGTCGATTTTTCAGGTAAAATCCACCATGAAACAAAGCGGGCGGACAGGTAT
>CAZGVZ010000274.1:0-6171 GCA_964529145.1 uncultured Fibrobacteraceae bacterium
TTCTTATCATGCAGATACTAAAACCCGCTCAAAAGATCGCATACGTCGATACCAGCAAGCTCATGATCGGATTTTCGGACGCAAGTAAAATAGAAAAAGAGCTGAAGTCGGAGGACGAAAAATGGCAAAAACAGCTCAAGGAGCTCCAGGATTCGCTGAAAATCGCAATGGACAATATGACTAAGGAGTATGATAACGCCGGCGTCGCCAGGAAGAAGGAGTTGCAGGATATGCTTTCGGTCCGCAATCAACAGGTAAATAATTTCAAAACGGCCAATATGAAGCGAATGGGACAACTGCGTCAGGAAAAACTGCAGACGGTGATTGAAAAGGTGAATCTCTTCATCGGGGAATACGGGAAATCCCATGGCTACGCGATCATTCTCGGGACCGCGGCGGGCGGCAGCATTCTTTATGGTGACGAGGACAAGGCCGACATTACCAAGGAAATAATAGCCGGCCTCAACGAGCGATACAAATGACCATGGCTGTAAGGACAGTGCCGATCCTGGCGTTCGTCACATTCCTCCAAATCGGCTGCGGACGACCGATGAGCCCCGGGGATTTCATTCACATGATAGAGAATGACAGAGGTTCCGTTCTCTCGATCGAGAGAAACGGAACGGTGGCGAAACTGAAGCCGCTTCCAAGAGAGTATTTCGCTGCAAAAATGATGATGTTCGATCCGGCGATCACCTTTCCGGAAGCGATGGAGAAAACCGGTGACGGAATGACATTTGTCTTGACGGTGAAACCGAACGAAAAACGTAAAAGCATGATTTCCGTGAACAATAGTTCGTTTCGTGGCCACCTCATGAACAATACGTTCGGACGGGAGAGAGACGTATTTCTCTGCAAAGGCCGTGATACACTGTATGCAAGCAATGTCGTTTATGAGAGAAACTGGGGCCTCACCACCGACGATGTATTTACAATTACATTCGACTCCGGGTGTAACATGAAATTGAGCATGTTCGTTTTTCGAAATCTGGATCCCTATGCCGGAACAATAGAGATTCCGGTAACTATGCCGAACAAAAAGCCTATTTCTATAAGGAACGATTCATGACGGGTACATTTCTGGAAATCGCAGTATTCACCATTTTCGCACTGATTTCTTTTCCCAAAAATTCCCTGGCTCTGACAAACGGGCCGACACAGCCAGAGTTCCAGTCGTTCGAACCGGTCGATGTGACGGATCTGGTGAATTTATGCACCGGAGACTTCTCCTACGTGTTGCCTTTGGGTGAGGTGCGCGGACCGACCGGGGTCGGGTACCCTGTCACCCTGCACTATCATGCTGGGATCAGGCATGAGCAGGAAGCGACGTTCGTCGGGCTCGGATGGAACCTCAATGTCGGCGCGATCAACAGGCAGGTGATCGGATTTCCGGATGATATATACAAAGGAAACACCATATCGTATCTCTACGATCCGGGTGAATACGAGTACCAGGAGGAGTTGAGCGTCGGCTGGGCCGGCTTCAACATCAATTTCGGTTTCAGTAACAAGGGGTTCGACGGCATCACTGGAATCGGACTGTCTTACATGAACTGGCTGGTCGGCATAGACCTCGATTTCAGGAACGGCGGAGCGAGCGTCAGCTTCGGATACAAGGGAATAGGGGTATCCGCATCGGCCAACAAGTACGGGGGAAGTTTCGGGGTAGGATTGACTTCGAAGAACGGACTTGGTCTGAACGCGGGAGTGGCGTTCGATGCCGACGGGAAACCTTCCTATTCGGGTTCCGTCGGCCTGAGTGGTGAAAACGGCCAGTTTTCAATCGGCACCAACGGCAGTCAGGGGTCGGTTTCCGGTACAGTGAACGCGGGTTTCGGGAGCCGGACGTTCTCAGAAGGCGGTCTGTTTCAGTTCCAGAATCATTTCGCGTTCGCTGTCGTGATTCCAAAAGTGTGGGTTTCGATAGGATATCGCTTTGACGAGTGGGGATGGCACTATGCCGAACTTCAGGCGAATACGACTTATGGCTATCTCTATCATTCCACCGGATTGCAACGGCAGGTGGATACGTATAACGGATTATTGCCGAAATATTTGAACGGCTCGGGAGATGAGTGGGATTATAATTCGACCACTCCTGCACTGGCGAAGACGGCTGCAGCCACGGTCGAGTACAATACCGTGATCGGCAACGAGAAGCTGGAGTACGTCAAAAAGGACGATTTCAATCTTCCTTCGCAGGATCTGTACACCGTGACCGGGCAGGGGTTGAACGGCATTTTCAAACCGTTTTCCCACACCGCGATGCAGACATGCTACGCTTATGACAACAAATATGACGGTGATTATTTCAGCAGGAGTTCCGAAACCCAGGTCGACGACGCTTTCAATACGACCGCGATGAAAATGAGTCCGATGTTCAAGGATGGAATCGTTTTCAAGATGCTGGGTGAAACCGGTTACAACATGATCGACGATCCCAGTATCACCGGATTTACCGATGACGTCCCCTATGCGAATATTGATGAAGTCACGGGCGGTGCCGGAAGAGTACAAGGCACAAGAATAGAGCCTTTGTTCGGATTGGAAAGCAACAATGCGGCAAAACTGGACGGATACATCATTACCAACGATAACGGCATGTCTTATTATTATACGCTTCCCCTCAATTCACGTCATATGGTGGTTTTTTCGAATAATGCGCCTCAGAACCCGTCATCACTGAATGAGGATTACGGATTCAGTTACACGGTCGAAAATGAGGATTTCGCCACTACCTGGCTGCTCACCGCCATCACCGGTCCCGATTATGTAAAAATCGACTTCAACGAGAGCGGATTGTCGAAAGAGGAAAAGCTGATGCCGCGCGAGGGTGACTACGGGTACTGGGTCAGGTTCCGCTATGCATACGATGATGATAAAAGGAAAGCGGTGTACCCCTGGAGAAATCCGTTCAAAGGATTCATCGAGACTATCGAGCCTGTAAAGAATGGCGTTGAAACGGTTTGGGAACCGCGTTATACCGCTTCCTTCGGCAAAAAGGACGTCACTTATCTCAAAAGTATAGAAACGGCCGGTGAGGTGGCCTATTTCGAGACAAGCGACCGGAAAGACGGGAGAGGGATCAATCCCGGTGAATACCCCGATTTCATCGAGGATTTCGTGCAGGATAAAATCGGCTTCAGCGGAGCGGACGGCCGTTCGTATGATTATAACAGCAGCATTACAGTATTTTACATATGGAACGAACCGACCCGTCGGCTGGAAATGACGCTGCCTGCAAGAACCTATGGAATGGATTGGTATGATTCGTTTTCATCCGGTGAGGCGATGTTGAAGGTGGCTTTGAAATGGCAGGTCGGAGATCAGGTCCGAAAGGGGTATCTTCTCCTGCAGAAGGACCATTCCCTGAATCATTGTCCCTCGGATTGTGAAGAGGATGACTGCAGTGGAAAGAACAGGATTGGATGCTGCCGGACACCGAAACTCGCGGCACGAAGCGCGACCATTGATAATACGGACCCGCAGAATCCGTTACTGAAGATCAGCGTCAGTTCATATTCGCATATTGTAGGTACCATGATGTCCGGAACAACGCTGAAAAAGACTAATGAAGCCCTCGGTACTGCGGGTATCTTCGATGCGTTTATCTATCATCCCGATGCGGTGACCGAATCCGATCCGGTGAACGTGCAGAAGAAACTTGACAAAATACTTTGGTATTCAAAGGCGGAATACCCCGGGATTTCCGGTGCGAGCGATCCGTCCGATGACGGCGCTCTGCCCTACAGGGCCGTGGAGTTCGATTATAATTATGAACTCGCCACGAGAACACCGAATTCGGTCGACCCCATGCAGGGTCGTCTGACGCTGAAAGCGGTTCAATTCGGCGGCTACCGGGGGACCCAGCTGACCAGGATACCGCCGTACCTGTTTTCGTATCAGGGGGTTGATGAATGCTACCATGGTCCCGCGTATACGGATCCATGGGGATTTTACGACAAGAATTACACCAGCACCGACCTCGGCCATCTTAACGACAACCAGCGGGGCGTTCAATGGAATCTGGAAAAAATCGTCATGCCCTCAGGAGGAAGCATCGGTATCAATTATGAGAGGGACAAGGTCAATTCTTGTTTTTCGGGCATGTGGATCTATGCCCGGTTCGAAGATCGACTGCTTGCAACCAGGGATTGGGCGTACATTTCGCAACGGCCGCTCGACATCGATCGTTCCATACTGCTGGATTACTCCAGTTTCGATGCATCGACGGCCGGACGCACTCTCGACGTGGACGATCGGACCCCGGTCGACCGGTCTTTCATCGGAGAATTCTGCGTTTTCAACCGGAGAATCGATGGGACTGCCGGTGCATTTACCTTTACTCACTATCCCCTGACGGCATACTACAGGATCGTTGACGTCGACGATACCCCCGGCGCCTACAAGATCACCCTGGACAAACCATTGTTCGACGATAGGACAAAACGCCTGTACAACGAAGATCATACCATCAATCGTATAAGCGCCTGCAGACTCTATCGATTGCCCGAATTTTCGTCGAGCATCGGAGACCTCCGTGTGACGCATCTGCAGATGACAGGCATCGACGGGTCGGTCACGTCGAAGTACGAATATTCCGGAGGCGACGTGGCGTGGATGCCGCCCGACGCGATTCCATTCGACGTCCTGACCAAGGGGGAAATGTGCAACGACAACCTGCTGAATGATTATCGGATGGAAACATATTCCGTCATTTACGGCAATGTGGTCACCAAGAGCGTGCAGAGCACGGCCGACGACGATCCCGTGGCTGGGTATACGGAGTACGCTTTTTATACGCCCAATGATTTCATCAATACCACGACGGCAGACAGTACCCCGATCATCACCGAAAACGTGAGCTGGAAAACCATCGAGGGAAGATCGGTCAAAGTGAACACGATCATCGACAGGTCAGGTATCGTGGGGCAAATAAAGTACGTCAAGGTCTGCGACAACGACGATCGGGTGATCTCCAAAACGACGAACCATTACCTCTTCAGCGACGAACTCGCCTCGAATGCCGGCGTACTCTATGGAGGTTTCGAACTCCAGAGCGATGACAACAAGCCTTTGGGTCTGGTGAGGGAACACTCGATACGGAGAGAAAAAACCGATGGGGCGTTCAGTTATCCGATAACCGCGATCGCGGACATCGTTACACCCAAAACCTTCATGGTTGGTGTCACGCAGGAGAGTAACGATGTCACTCAAACGACCAGTCTGGGTTATTTCGACGGAAAAACAGGGCAGCCGATGGTGGCGATAAACGAGAATTCATCCCCGGGAGCGGGCACCGCACAACGGAAACTCGATCTGACGGTACCGTATCATTTCACCGCAGGCGCGGGTGAGTTGAGTTCCATGGAGGTTGAAAACATCAACAATCTTCCCGGTTCTTCGGTCTCGCTCGACATTACCGGCAAGACAGGACTGACCAAGGTGGATCGACCGGGCAAACTCTATGACAAGGTCATCAAAATAGCCGATCCCAGCATAAAGATATTCGGTGAAGACGGAATTCTCCAGGATGAACCTGAATTGATCGTGAAGGCGGAAGCCATGGTTCACACGTTGCAGACGCTTTCCTCGGGTGTTCCGTTCAGCCAGACCCGTTTCTTCGGACATAAGTATTATTCACTCAAAGACAACACGTCCTTTCAGTTTCCGACAGCTTCATCGGCAGCCGCCAACTGGCAAAAGACTTCGGAAATCGGTTTCTGGGACAGGCATGGAAGACCGAGAACGGAAATGAACGCGAAACTGACCCCAAGTACCGCCTGTTATCATCCGAGGCTAGGATCGGTTACCGCGATGATAAAAAACGGGACCATGAAGGAGGTCGGCATTCTTACCTGCGATTATGACGAAGGCAATGTCACCTACATCGATCGTGAAAACGGATGGGAAAGGAAGGATGCCACACTTTCGGATGCGCAGCATCACTTCGGTCACAAATCCATCAGGATCGATGATGGGATCGGGCCTACTCTGAACGTTGTAGTCGATAAGGATAAAGAGTACTTTTTCGGTGCATGGGTCAAGGTTGTCTCGGGAACGCTCGTATTCAAAGTCGAATACAGGAATGCAGCCGATAAAAATGCTCTGGATCAGTGGCCGGTTCCTGCAAACGAATCCGCGGATACCCGATATGCGATGGAAACATGG
>CAZGVZ010000275.1:0-6152 GCA_964529145.1 uncultured Fibrobacteraceae bacterium
TGACCAGGGGCATGCCGCAGATGTCGCACGTTCCCGGATGGTCTTTTACTATTTGCGGATGCATCGGGCTTATCCATTTGCCCTGCAGCGATGTGTTCCGTACTTCTCCGGATTTGGACAAGGATGCCTTGATCGTAGCTTTCACGAACATATCGGGCTTGAACCGCAGGTCTTTATTCCTGATTGCAACTCTGATCCTGGAGGTGCGAGTCAGCGGATTGATCACCGGGTCTATGAAAGAAACCGTGCCGCCGAATGTCCGGCCTGGAAAAGCTTCGGCGGAAAACTCCACTTTCTGGCCAAGCCGGATCCATGTAAGGTCCGATTCGTAGGCATCGAGCAAGACCCATAGCCAGGTCAGGTCGCCGATATGGAACAACGGCGTCCCGGTCTGTACGTACGCACCCGCTTCTACGAACTTTTTCAGAACGATACCGCTCTGCCCAGCGCGAATAAGCATGTGCTCGGACGTCGTACCGCGACCGAGGATCTGCTGCAGCTCGTTATCCGAGAAGCCAAGCAACCGTAATTTTTCTTTCCCGGCTTTGAATGTACCTATTGCGCTGTTTCGTATCATATCCGATGCCTCGGAACCGAGATTATCGACCGCTTTTGCCGCTTGCTGCAGTTCTTCTTGAAGAGAAAGAAGTTCCGGACTATAGATCAGCGCCAGATGGTCATTTTTCCTCACGGGGATACCGGTGTAATCAACGAATAACTTGTCTATCCGTCCGGCGGTGCGGGATGTAATCACCTCCACCCGGGTTTCATCGAAACCTATCTTACCGGATAATCTCAGATCGGTCGTTGCATTTCGTCTCGTTGCCGTTGCTGTGGAGATACCAGCCAATGCTTTCGCGTTTTCAGACATGGATAGACGCACAACGCCGTTTGATTCATGTACTCCGCTGCCGCCTTCGACAAGGGGGATCAGGTCCATGAAGCAAACCGGGCATTTACCGGGCTCGTTCATTTTTATTTGAGGGTGCATTGAACAGGTCCATGCAGTCGCCTTTCCAGTATTTTCAATCGCGTGCGTGTCGCCGTCGGAATGAGGGAGTGATTTTCCTCCTCCTAATCTGCCGCCGATCCACATGCTTGCCGTGATGATGGCAGCCAGACCTGATGTCCTGAAAGCTCCATTACCCCGCAGTTTGAAAACCGGTTTCATTTTCTCGCTCCTCTGTATGCATCGATCATTTTAAAAGTCAGTTCGCCGCCTAAAAGCATATCGATTTTACCCGCGATCATTTCTCTGCGTGCTTGTTGCTTTTCCAGCATGACCTGGAGATTCAGGTGCGTTCGTTGCGCATCAAGAAAGTCAATAACGGTCGCCTTACCGTTTACGTAAGCTTTTTCGACCAGCGCGGCAGTCCGCTTCGATTGTGGGATCAGCGTGCGGGTATAGAAAGCGATCTTTCGTAGTGCGTCATTGTACTCTTCAACAAAGGAAACGGT
Source organism: uncultured Fibrobacteraceae bacterium (assembly GCA_964529145.1). GTDB lineage: Bacteria > Fibrobacterota > Chitinivibrionia > Chitinivibrionales > Chitinispirillaceae > JAFGNB01. The sequence continues at coordinate 1,459 of CAZGVZ010000275.1, forward strand.
ATTCGATTCGGTGAGTTTTTCGATGTTTTCAGCCGTTTCCTCCTGCATCTCTTTTATGGCCATGGCCTTTTTTATGCGAGCCACTTTGCTGCCTGTCCAAATCGGCACGGTGATGCTGCCGCCTATTATCCAGGGATTCCCGTCTTTTCCCGAGAATGAATTCATCGTCGAGCCGTTTTTTCCCGTGAAGATATAATCGGTCATGAACATCAGGTCAGGAGCGAACGATTGCTTCGCGAGCTCTACTTGCGCTGAAGCCACTTCAACTTCCCGGCGGGATCGCTCGAGCGCGGGATTGAGCTTGTAGGTGCGATCGATGAGCGAATCGAACCGTGCGGGCACCGGCAATCGCGGCAAATATGCTGGTATCGGTAAATCCGCATCCGCCGGAAGATTGAGCAGCGCAATGCACTTTTCACGAGCCTTCACCTCTTCCGAATGCAGGCTTGTAATCCGGTCTTCCAGAACTGCCATTTCTACTTGTATCCTGAGGAGCGACACCTGCGATACTGTCGAGGATGAATACCGTGACAATAGCGCGTTTTCCATTCCCTGCAACAATTTCATATTTTCTTTCGTGATTACGATCTCCTTACCGAGCGCATAATATTCGGCATACGCCCCCCTGACCTCGGCCAGCACTCCGGCTTTTACAAAAGCAAGAGCTTCCTGTGCAGCCTTGTGCTCCTTTCGTGCGATTGTCTTTTTGATGAGCAGCTTGCCGGGCCACGGTATCGTCTGGGATACACCGATCCTGCCCTGCTGCGGCCCGACACGGGTTTCGACCGGTGTCACGAAATAGCCGCCGGAAACCGCCGGATCGGGGAGTGAAGGTGCGATGTCGATCTCATATTGCCTGGCTTCGACATTCGCTTGAGCGGCGGTTATCATCGGATTGTTTTCCAATGCCGTTCTCAGCCAATGCGATAGCGAATCTCCTTGACCCCAGGCGGAAAACAGAGGCAGGAATATCAATCCCGGGATAATACTCCGATGCGCTGTTTGATGCATCTCATGTCGTGTCATTCCTGGAGTTCTCCAATCACCGGTACCTTCGCATCTCATGGATGTTAACGGCCTGTTCACCCATTTCAGCGAGTTTTTTCAGATACTTTTCAGGCTCCCCTTTGACCCTGTCGATGCACGCACCGCAACAGACATGAATCCGTTTACCGTCGTAGTCAGCATACAGGTCTTTGTTGATCGGATTACCCATGACCGGGCAGGTTTTCTGCACGATTGAGCTCGAAACTTCATCGACATTCGATGTATTATGATCATGATTCGCATTGCTCATCCGCGAGTTTTGGCGCACGTCGGTTTTTATCTCACTATCGCCGGCATTCCCGCAACCAATCGCCCAAAAGCCGGTTCCAAGCATCACCGCGGAAATGACGAACGTTCTTTTTGAGATCATTGAAAGCCTCCTGTGTTAATATGAAAATCAACTTGTCCTGTTTTTGCCTTGATTCCAGGAAATTGGTGAAACTGCAATTGACTCTCCATTATTATGATCCGTTTTTCGACATATCTACCTGTTCCAACCAATGCAAGAAATGGATTTTTGTCGAAAAATTGGAAATGCCAACATCATGCCATCCAGGAAAATGCCCTTTGAAGTCTAATCAGGCATGTTTGATCAGACGGCCTGTTGATTTTTCAACAAAACAATTAGAAGTACTGTTCGTAATTCAACAGCCGTGGTTATATCTGTTTTGGGGAGTCTGTTTGAAATGAGACTAAAAAAGGCAATTGTGTTCATTTCGGTTTTGCTGATTTCGATGCTTCATTATTTAACCCCAGTCGACTATCACGGCATTCATTCAGTCTACCAGCGCCTTTATTACGTCCCTATCGTACTTTGTGCGTACTGGTTCGGACTCCGGTGGGGCCTCGTTTCCTCTGTGGTCTCCTCCATCGGTTACCTTCCTCATATTTTTTTCCAGTGGGCGCACATGCCGATGGAGCGTTTTACACAGTATGTGGAAATAGTGATGTTCCTGATCATCGGTTCTTTGGTAGGCATGCTATCCGATATCCAGAGAAAACAGGCGGAACAGATCGAACAGTCGAATTTTCAGATACGGCGGATGGACAGGTTGAGTCTTTTGGGTAAACTGGCGGCGGGATTGGCGCATGAAATCCGGAATCCGCTCGGATCGCTGATCGGCTCGGATGAGATTCTTGCCGAGTCCATGGGAAAAGACCATCCCAAATACGAGTTCATCGAAATACTTCAATCCGAACACCGTCGCCTGCGTGACAAGTTGAATGAGTTCCTGTCCTTTGCCCGGCCGGCGACCCCGAGCATTCTGCCTAACAGCATCAATGACGTCATCGGAGAAACCGCGAAACTGGCGCAAAAACATGCCCAAAAGGCGGGATGTACGATAGATTTGAATCTTGGCGCTGAAATCCCCGATGTCCCAATGGACGCCGATCAGATGAAGCAGGTTTTACTGAATCTTCTGCTGAATTCCTGTCAGGCGATGCCGGAAGGCGGGAGAATCACCGTTACCTCGCTGGTCGAAGAGGAATGGGTTCGCGTTTCCGTTGAGGACGAAGGAAAAGGAGTTGACGAAAGCATCAGCGGCAGGATGTTCGATCCTTTCTTTACAACAAAAAAAGATGGGACCGGATTAGGGCTGGCAATCGCAAAGCAGTTGGTGGAATCCATGCGGGGTAGCATCGATTTTCAGCGATTGCCCGGAGGTACTCGCTTCAACGTAAGGATACCAAATGGGCGGTAAAAGGATTCTGATCGTCGATGATGATTTCAGTCTCGTACGTGTGATGAAACACCATCTGGTCGAAAACGGGTACGAAGTGCATACCGCACATGACGGTCAGGAAGCGCTCGAGTTGCACCGCGCGCGGCGCGTATCAGCGATCTTCACCGACCTGCAGATGCAGGAGATGGACGGTCTGGCTTTCATCACCGAAATCAGAAGCTTTGATTCGACGGTCAGTATCGTGGTGATAACAGGATATCCGACGATAGACAAAGCTGTGACCGCCATGAAAGCCGGGGCATTGGACTTCATCGAAAAACCTGTCGAGAAGGAGCATCTTCTTGCTATTGCAGAAAAAGCCTGTTCCTTTTCCGAGCTGCATGACGAAAACTCGCGTTTACGTAATCTGGTTTCGGAGCACCTTGATCCTGGAAATATGGTGGGAAACTCGGCGGCGATAAGGAAGGTTTACGAACTTGCAAGGAGCGTTTCGGATTCGAACGTCCCGGTGCTGATATACGGTGAAACGGGGACCGGAAAGGAGATGCTTGCCAAGTTATTGCATAATGACGGAAGACGGAAAAACAAGCGGTTCGTTGCGGTCAATTGTGCGGCAGTGCCTTCCAACCTGCTCGAATCGGAACTGTTTGGCCATGTCAAAGGCGCTTTCACCGGTGCGGTGAACGACCGTCTTGGTCTGATCGGCGAGGCTGAAGGCGGAACGCTGTTACTCGATGAGATCGGGGACCTGCCTCTTGATCTGCAGCCAAAACTGCTTCGTGTACTGCAGGAAAGGGAATTTCACCCCGTCGGTTCCGACAGGAACATGAAAACCGATGCGCGCTTCATTTTCGCTACTCACCGCGATTTGAAAATGATGGTGAACGAAGGCTCGTTTCGCCAGGATCTCTACTATCGTCTGAATGTGATACCTGTCGTCATTCCGTCAGTGAGAGAACGTCCCGAAGATATTCTGCAGTTGTTTATGCATTTCCTGAAAAAAGCCGCCGGTGAAGAGAATAAAAGAGTTCCCGATCTGGATAGATCGGTCATTGAGTGTCTTGAGCGATATTCCTGGCCGGGAAACGTGCGGGAGATCCAGAACATCGCACAAAGGATAATGGCAGTTCATTCAGGTCCGCTCGTTACGAGCGATGAACTACCGGACGTATTGAATAAAGCTGAAATCAACAATGGTTTGGATCTGGAGCTGCCGGACAATGGAATCGATCTGGAAGCCCTGATCGACAAGATCGTTCTCAAAGCGCTGGACAAAAACCATTGGAACCAATCCAAAACGGCGGCATTCTTGAATATCTCACGAAACACTCTGATATACAGGATGAATAAAAACGGGCTTAAGACAGGATAGAAATGCGTTCTTCAAGCGTAAGGAGTCCAGTGATGCCACTGTTTCTATTATTCCGCTTGGCCCGCTCAAGCCAGACCACGGCTTTTAGCCGTGGCAGTTGATTGTCTCGATAAGCGCGAATATCCGGAACAGTCGCCCATTAATCTCCAAAATCGTGAAAGGCCCAAACTCACCGTATACTTCGTCCGGCCCACCTGGCATGTGATCAATCCTGAATATGAGGGATCTCTGGGCGAAACGACTGCGTGATTCATGAAAAAATTACACTAATAGAAAGAGGCCCGCGCGGCGGGTCTCTCGGATGCCGCTCCATTTAAGGTATGGTAAAGGTGCGTGATATCGGCGAATAATCCTCGATCTTCAGGTTGCAGAGGTATGTTCCGGGAGCGAGCCGCTCGGTTCGGAACTGGAAAAGAGATGTCGAGGTGCCCTGGCCGCTTATCGTGACCGGCATGGCTCCAACCTCCCTGCCGTTTACCGTATAGAGCGCTGCGGTCGCCCTTGCCGCGGAGAGCGGAGACGTTACGACGACGCGGATTTCACGGCCGCTTACCGGTAGTACCGAGAAGCTCACGCCTGAAAGTTCCCCC
>CAZGVZ010000276.1:0-6148 GCA_964529145.1 uncultured Fibrobacteraceae bacterium
GGCGGTGTCATTGCCATTCTTGAAGCGTAAGGAGTCCAGTGCTTCGCACTGTTTCAGTTATATCGCTTGGCCCGCTCAAGCCAGACCACGGCTTTTAGCCGTGGTAGTTGGTTCAGGATATGTCTTCTCTTCCTCAAGCCATTCTGTATTCTGAATTCTGGATACCTTTAAATTCAAGAATTCCGTATTCTGTTTTTGATGAATGAAACTACAAATAGTCAATCCTCTGGAAATTGCGGATTGGGACGATCGTATCCACGTTTCGCCTGGCAGTGTGTTTTTTCACTCACGCTCCTGGGCCAGCGTGATCTTCGATACGTGGCGTTTTCCTCCTTTCTATCTGGTGCATAGTACGCAGGATCGGCTGCAGGCTCTGATTCCGTTCATGGAGACAGGGGTGCCATGGAATAAAAGAGGGGTGTCGCTGCCGTTTACTGATTTTTCAGACCCTTTCGTCTGCAGCGATCTCAAACCCGGCGAACTGCTCCAGACCATAATAACCCTCGGAAAATCCCGAAACTGGAACACGATCGATATGCGCGGGAGCAATCTTTTCGAATCGCCGTCCTCCTCCGACATTTTCCGTCACACACTCGCCCTTGATTCCGATCAACTGATGAAATCGAGAATGGATAAATCGACGATCAGATGCATCAGAAAATCGGGTGATTCCGGGGTTACGGTCGATTTCGGAAACTCATGCGGTCGCCTCGATATCTTCTACAGGCTATATTGTCTCACCAGAAGAAGGCATGGCCTTCCTCCGCAGCCCCTTCGATGGTTCCGCAACATCAAACGACACATCATCGACAGGGAATTGGGCACCATTGGATTGGCGAGGTACAGAGGCCTGCCTGTGGCGGGTGCGGTTTATTTCTATTCCAGGGAGCAGGCAATCTACAAGTATGGCGCATCGGATATGGATTACCAGCATGTTCGGCCGAACAATCTCCTCATGTGGGAAGCGATGAGATATTTTGCCGGCCGTGGTTTCTCGATGCTCAACCTTGGGAAAACGGAAACTTTCCATACCGGGTTGCTGCGATTCAAGGAGGGGCTCGGGGGAGTGAGAGAAACCGCGCGGGATTTCAGGTACAACATAAGGAAAGGTGACTTTATTGCGTACAAGCCCCCATTGCAAGGTATTCACAACCAATTTTTCCGGAAGATGCCAATTTCGGTATCCTGCGCGATAGGCGCTCTGATATACAGGTACGTTTCCTGATCGAAGGTCGCGGACAGGAATTGGCCGAGTTCAATACTTACCACAGGTGTGGTAAGGCATCTGTTAAAAGTATTTCGTGCGCTTGTATTTTTTTGCGATGAACAATCTATTTCGGAACGAAAAAAGGGAAGAAATCCACCACGAAGGGCACGAAGGACACGAAGGCAAGTAAAGAAAAAAATGATTTGATCCCGGTAGATCCCGGGAATTCCAGGTGTGGAAAAAGCTGCAATTGGAGTTTATCATTGAACTCCCGTTAGTCATTGTGCATTTCGTGTTCTTCGTGTGAACCTTTTTCTTTTCCGGGTTTGCCTGCCGCGATACGGGCTACTGTAAACGGTACACGGCATCAATGAATATTATGGATCATGTCTCATGGAAACCCGGAATCGACGCCCCGGGAGTGATGAACTGGTTAATCGTCGCGTCTTGTTTCGGCGCCACGCCGATACTGTTTTTCAATAGTTTGAAGTCTCCGGGTTCTTTTCGCGCCATTTGGCTCATCATCGCGCTCGTTTCGCTCGTCTCCGGCCTCAACAAGTCGCTCGGTCTTCAGCAGCTCGCGTCCGAAATCGGCGGAAATATACTCCAGGATATCGGTGTTTATCCGCAACGGCGCATCATGCTGACAATCGCGGGATCCGTCCTGATCGGTTCGGTATGTGCCGGACTTTTAAAAAACCGGAGCCAGTTGGGGCAATTGAGTGCCGATCTTAAGGTTTCCCTGGCCGGAACGCTCTTCCTGTTCGCTTTTTTCATGGGCAGGGTGTTGTCGTTTCATCGCGTGGATATGTACGTCAACCGAACTCTTTTCGGAGTAAGGATCAGATGGTATCTGGAGTTCGCCGGAGTCGGTCTGATATGGGCCGGTATTCTCATCCGGTTTCTTCGAAACGGTTTCTCTCATTGAATTTCATGGTCAAGATGACAAGCACTGAAGGCGCGAAGCATTCCAGCCCGGGTTCTTTATACCGTGCGCTTCCGGCGCACCGAAAGCACAATCTTTTGCGTTTTTAATATCATTGGGCTCCGATATATAATACTTTCGTGTACTCCGAGTCCTTCGTGTTGAACACTCTTATAGTCTCCTGTGTTGTATTCTGTCTTCTGTATTCCAAAACTTCGATTTACCCGCATGCGGTCCCGACGGACCGCACCTCATGAAAGGCGGAACAATGGAACGGCGTTTCGAGCCGATGGTGCCCGGGCGTAAACAGGCGATGCCCTGTGTCTACGGCGACACTCCAACGTTTCTCGGAGTTCCCCGTGTAAAGACAGGCTGTGAGTTTCCGGAAGCGGATGTGGCGGTGATGGGGGTTCCATGGGAAGGGACCATCACCTGGGGATCCTATTCCGGATGCGAAATGACGCCCAAAACGGTGCGGCATGCCGCTGCCCGTTACGGGGGATATCTCCCGGAGCTTGACATGGATATTTTCGATCACCTCCGTATCATCGACGTGGGAGACGTTTCGGTCGAGCCGGGCGACGAGGAGTCGACCATGAATTCCGTGGCGGAGAGGAGCAGGGAAATCTACCGCAACGGCGCGATTCCGTTCATCATAGGCGGCGACCACTCCTTCAGCCCCGTAGTGGTAAAAGCACTGGCCGAAAGCGCGGGTACGCCGGTGGGAGTGGTGCATTTAGATTCGCACCTGGATAATGTCGAGCGGTTCGGCGAAGATCGCTATCCACGTTGCGGGCCGCTTCACAACATAGCAATGATTCCCGAGGTGAAAAAGTCGTCGATCGTGCAGTTCGGCATACGGGGGCCGAGGAACTCCCGGCGTCAGATGGAGTATGCGCGGGAACTGGGCGCGACGGTCATGACGATCGGGGAAATTCGGTCGCTCGGGATCGACCGGTCCGTCGAAAAAGCGGTGTCCCTGGCGTATGAGGGAACCGGAGCGGTATACCTTACCATATGCAGCGATGTCCTCGACGCTGCGTGCAACCCGGGGGGGCCTTGCGATTTCGACGGGCTCACGCCGGGAGAACTCTTCCGGTCGCTCAGGCGCCTTGGCAGGGAAGGCTTAGCGGGATTCGATTTCGTGGAGGTCTATCCGCTGCAGGACAGGAACTCCGCTTCGTCCCATCTTGTCGCGTGGGCGATGATCAACGCCCTGGCCGGCATGGCAATCGGAAAGACTTCGCGTAAAATGTAAAGCCTCAAGGGGCCTCTGGAGCGCCCGCCAGGCCGCCTCAGGACCGGTCATCATCTTCGCTGAAGGAGGATTCATGGACATTGATGCAATAGTGAAGGATTTCATCACAGCGACGTTTCTCGCGGGGAAGAAGTCTACGCCTTTCACCGAGGAGATGTCGCTTGTCGACTCGGGGCTGATAGATTCGCTCGGAATAATGAAACTGCTCGCGTTCATCGAGAAACGGTTCGGATTCATCGTCCCGGAGGATGAAGTGCTGCCCGAGCATTTCGAGAGTGTCGTCTCCATCTCCTCGTATATCCGGAAAAATATTCCCCAAAGGTAAGATGCGATGGAATTCACCGTTACCGAACAGCAGCGCGAGTTTCGAACGACAATGATCGATTTCGCCAGATCGGTTTTGAATCCGGGCGCCCGCGAACGGGATGCGGGGAGGGAGTTTTCCCGCGAACTGTGGAAAAAATGCGCGGACATGGACATTTTCGGCCTTCCGATTCCCGGAGAGTACGGAGGGTTGGGAACCGATATGCCGGGCATCGTTTCTGCAATGGAAGGACTTGGGTACGGGTGCATCGACAATGGTCTGGTTTTCGCCATCAATACCCAGTTGTGGAGCTGCATCATTCCTATCCTTCATTTCGGCACGAACGCCCAGAAATCAAAGTATCTGCCCCTGCTTCGAAAGGGTGAACTCATCGGCGGTCACGCAATGACGGAACCTCAGACCGGATCCGACGCTTTCGGATTGCAGACACAGGCGAAACGGGTCGAGGGCGGGTATCTGCTCAAAGGCGGGAAGGTTTTCATTACCAACGCTCCGGTAGCGGATCTCATGATAGTATTCGCCCGTACCGCTCCGGAAAAGAAGTTCATGGGAGTCTCCGCGTTCATAGTCGAGAAAGATATGAAAGGCGTGTATTTCGGGAAAAACATTGAATGCATGGGGCTTCGCACCTGCCCTGTTGGAGAGCTGTCTCTCGACGACTGTTGGGTGCCTGATGAGAACCGGCTGGGAGGGGAGGGCGCCGGAGCCGCCATTTTCAATTCGGAAATGGAGTGGGAACGAAGCTGTCTGTTCGCTTGCCATACGGGAGTGATGGAACGGCTAGTCGAAAAATGCCATTCCTACGCCGGCCGGAGATTGTTGTCGGGAACCCCGATAGGAGCGCACCAGGCGATTTCACATACTATCGCAGACATGAAGGTAAGGCTCGAACTCTCGAGGCTTATCATTTACAAAATAGCATGGATGAAGTCGTGCGGCAAACCGGCGCCCCTGGAATCGGCGATCGCCAAACTTTTCGTCAGTGAATCACTGGTATCCACATGCAGGGAAGCGGTCCAGATTTTCGGCGCCTATGGATATTCGGAGGAGTACGAAATCGAGCGGGACCTCCGCGATTCCATCGCTTCCACTATCTACTCGGGTTCCTCGGAGATACAGCGTACCACAATTTATCGTCTTCTCGATATGGTCTGATCTTCAACAGCCCGCACCGGGCAAGGATGTACATACACGATATGGCTTATCTGCTTTCACAACTGTTGACCGAGTCCGCAAAATCGTTTCCCGGGCACACCGCGGTTTACTGCAATGGCCTATCGATTACCTACGAAGGTCTCGATGCGGCATCTGGACGACTGGCGACGGCTCTCAAGAGCCGCGGGTGTGCGACCGGCGACCGGGTTGGTATTTACATGAGAAAATCGGTCGAATCGGTCGTGGCGGTTTTCGGCATTCTCAAGGCCGGTGGAGTCTACGTCCCGTTCGACTGGTTCATGCCATTCGAGCGGCTATCGTTCATGGCTTCGGACTGCGGGATGAACGCGATCGTCACATCCCGGGAGGGGTTCATGAAACTTTCAGGAGAGTGCGCACGGGGCGATACATCGCTTGGCACATCCTGCCTCATCATGGACGGCGAGTCCCCGGAGACCGGTCCCTGTACGGCCTGCAGGCAAACGATCGGTCGCGCCGAAATAGACCTGTACACTCCTCTTGATCCCGTCACTTCTGGAATCGTCGACCGGGATCCGGCATATATTCTGTACACCTCGGGTTCGACGGGGAGACCCAAAGGGGTCGTGCTTTCGCATCTCAACGCGCTTACCTTCGTACGGATGGCCGCCAAATTTTTTGCCGTTTCGCCGGTCGACCGGATCGCCAATGTCGCGCCGCTCCATTTCGATCTTTCGGTCTTCGACCTGTACTGCGCGATCGCGACCGGAGCGGCAGTGGTGCTGATCACGGAAAAAGAATCGATCTTTCCCGCCTCGGTCCTCGGAACTGTGGAAAGAACGAATATCACGGTCTGGAACTCGGTACCCTCGGCGCTCGTGCAACTGGCGACCCGTACCCAGCTTCCGGAAAAAGCGGTCGCAAGCCTTCGGCTCGTGCTGTTCGCGGGAGAGCCTTTTCCACCGAAATACCTCCGCATCCTCATGGAGAAGCTTCCGGCCGCACGATTCTACAATCTCTACGGTCAGACTGAAGCGAACTCCTCTACCTGGTACAAAATCGAGGTCCCACCCCCAGACGAAGCCCGCATCCCGATCGGGAAGGCTTTTCCCAACTACGACGTATTCGCGTTGGACGGAAGCGGCCGGCTGCTGATGGAACCCGGGAACGAGGGGGAACTGTATGTGCGCGGTTCCTCGGTGGGCCTGGGGTACTGGAACGATCCGGAGAAGACGTCCCGGCAGTTCGTCGATAGGCCCGGGAAGCCATCGGAACGGATTTACAGGACGGGAGATCTCG
>CAZGVZ010000277.1:0-6128 GCA_964529145.1 uncultured Fibrobacteraceae bacterium
ACTTCGCTGCAGCTGTTCTTTACAGCGGAATACGCGGCCTACCGCAGGGCGTCCGGCTCCCGAAATCATGGATAAATTCCGGAGAAGGTAAATTTACCATCATGCCGATCGAATAAATGGTGTGAAAAAAATCCTGCTTGACACCGATATCGGAACCGACGCGGACGATGCACTATGCCTCGCCTATCTGCTTGCCTACGGCGAATGCGATTTACAGGGGATCACCACGGTCACGGGCGACCCCAGGAGCCGGGCCAAAATCGCTTCCGCCCTGTGCTGGGCCGCGGATAAGGACATACCCATTTTTCCGGGATGCGACACTCCGCTCCGGATCGAACAGCATCAGAAAAACGCGCCCCAGGCCGCAGCGCTGCGGAAATGGAATCACCGGACGCGTTTTCCGGAAAACCAGGCGGTGCATTTCCTCAGGGACATGATCCGTTCCCATCCGCACGAAATCACGCTGCTCACCATCGGCCCCCTTACCAACATCGCACGGCTGTTCAGCATCGATCCGGAGATTCCTCATTTACTTAAAGAACTGGTGGGCATGAACGGCATTTTCGGAGGCGGCCTGCCGAATGGGTGGGGTCCGCTGGAGTGGAACATAATTGGAGATCCGCATGCGGCCGCCATCGTCTACGACTCCGTACGGGGAAAGCATCGATCGATAGGACTCGATGTGACACACCGCGTTATATACAATTCAGAATCGCTCCGCGCCTGGAACCGGTCGGTATTGCTCGACTGCGTTCTCGATTTCGCGGACTCGCATTTCCCGCATTCCCCCTGGCTGTCGTTCCACGACCCGCTCGCGGCACTTTCCGTGTGGCACGACGACATATACAGTTTCAAACGGGGACGGGCGGAAATCGAACTGCAACGTGCGGAACTCACCGGATTCACCCACTGGTACGAAGACACCGGAGGTCCCCACATGGTGGCCGAAGCCATAGACAGTGAACTGTTTTTCGAACGGTTTTTCAGCGTCTTCCAGGTTCCATTCCGGACAACCGACATCGAAAAGGGCCATTCCCGCCGCTGATCCGGAGCGCCGCTCCCATCGGGAAACTTTTACTTACCTACCCGCCTCTCCGATTTTGGTTTGACACGATTTCCCGCAATTGTTTATTTTTCATGATCATCTACCGGTTTGGTCGCTGAGCGCTGCGTCTATTCACCCGTGCAAATCCGGAGCTCCCTTTCCCTCTACAAGGGAGTACTTTCTGTCGGCAAAGTGCAGAAACGCATTTCAGGAGCGATGTATGAAGAACAGGCTTTTTCTCACGGGATGCCTTTTATGGCTGCCCGTTCTGTTTTTTTGCGGAGATGACCCTATCGGCTCCTTTTCCGCAGACCACGCCTCAGTCGCCATCACTCTCACTTCCTCCTCGACCGGCGTTACTGATACCGCGATTACCGACAGCGTCGGCCGGACAATCGAAGCCACAGTCAGCCACAAACTCGGCAAATTCATCGATTCAGTCTCCGTTTCCGTGTACCGGGACACCACCGGAATGGATGCGGACAGTGAAATAACCGTCCGTTACGGGCATGGGGATATCCGCGACACACTTCACCTTACGCTCGCCTTTCATGAGGCCGGATTCCGTTTCATCGTGGCCCGGGCCTTCAAAAGCAATGGACGGTTTTCCGATGACTCGGCGTTCGCCAATATCATCGCATCCTCCGCATCTTCGCAAAACCGCCCCGCGTTGTTCATTCCCGGAGCTCCGAAAAGGGTGTACTATTTCGATGAGGGTGATCTGGTCAGGTTCGTTGTAGGGGGCACAGATCCCGATCGGGATACCCTGTTTTTCACCTATCTTCTCGAACAACCGCCACTGCCGCGCGGTTCCACCGCCTCCCTGGAAAACGGATATTTCGAGTGGCGGTCCGAAATGGGCGACAAAGGGATCTACCCGATTTTGTTCAACATGTTCGATGGTTTCGCCAATACCTCCATGTTGACGACCCTTGTCATCGGGGATACCGCTTTCAACTGCCCGCCCCTTATCACAACCACTCCGGTAACCGGCGCACAGTCAGGTATTCTTTATGAATACAGACCTCAGGCGATCGACGAGGACTTCACCGGCTTTGCCTGGGAGCTAACCGGGGACATTCCTGAGGAGATGGTGTTCGACTCCATAACCGGACAGATCCTCTGGATCCCGGAGTCGGATTCCAGGGCAGAGATATCGCTCCTGCTCAAAGTGACCGATTTCGGTGCTCCGAGGCAAAGCGATTCGCAGCGTATCCACATCTCCATCTCCGGCGCCAACCGCCCGCCCTTCGCCATCTCACGCAATATCGCGACCGCCTTCGAAACACCTGTGGAAATCCAGCTCCACGCTTCCGACCCCGACGATTCCCTGCTCACGTTTTCAATCGCAGGCACACCCTCACACGGCAGCGCCGAAATCGACGACCGCGGTATCGTGACGTACACTCCAGAAAAATCCTTCAGGGGAATCGACACGGTGCTTTTTATAGCCCACGATGAAATTCAGTCAAGCGATACCGCGATGCTCAGAATATTCGTGGCTCAGGAGAACAACAAGCCGATAGCTTTTGCCCGCCAGCTTTCAACCTCGGAGGATATGCCCCTTCAGGTCGATTTGCAGGCCGAGGACGACGAGTCGGCGCAACTTGCATTCCTCATTCTGGAAACCGCGCGGCACGGTTTCCTCGGAGGTTCCGGAGACAGTCTGGAGTACATACCCAACCGGAATTTCAGCGGTGCCGACACCTTCACTTTCATCGCAAACGACGGATCGCTCGACAGCGACCCCGCTTCCGTCATTATCGTCGTCAATCCGGTCAACGACACGCCGGTAGCGATGGGAACCGGCATCCCGACCGATTCGGGAACGAGCGTGACCATACCGCTTCTCGTCATCGATCCGGACGACGCGCAGTTCGTCTTCGAGTTTATCGAAGGACCGGTACACGGTTCGATCGACAGCTCGTCTCTTCCGGAGCTCATATATACGCCCGAGAACGGTTTCAAGGGCGTGGACACGGTCGTCTATCGTGTATTCGATTCCCATCAATGCCCGAGTGAACCGGCCAGGATAGTGGTGTACGTAGGATCCGGAATCGTCCGTCCCACCGCACAACGGCAATCGATCACGGTCCCGGAGGATTCGTCGGTCGAGATCACGCTCACCGGAAGCGACGCGTCGGGCCTGCCGCTGACATTCGGAACGGTCCGGCATCCCGCAAACGGAGCTCTCTCGGGAACCGGTCCTATAGTCCTGTACAGACCGAACGTCAATTTTTTCGGAATCGACACTTTCACCTTTACCGTGAGCAACGGGATGCTGGTCAGCGTTCCGGCCGAAGCTGTCGTCACTGTCGTTCCAGTCAATGATCCGCCTCTCGTACAGTCCCAGTTGGTGCTGACAGGGCTCAACACCACGGTCGCGATCACGCTCGGCGCAAGCGACATCGACGACACTGTCTTCACTTTCGAAATAACCGGAGTCCCGGGCAACGGCGTACTCGACACCTCTTCCCTGTCTCACGGAATAGTCCATTACACCCCAGCGCTCGACTTCAGGGGAAAGGACACGCTCCGGTATGCGGCCCGCGACGCATCGGGCAGCCGGAGCCTGCCTGCGACTGTCGGTATATCGGTTGCCGCGGTCAATGAGCCCCCCACCGCCGATCCGCAACAGGTGACGATGCTGGAAGACGAGACCAGGACCATCTTCCTGACAGGATCGGATGAATCCTCGAACCTTCTGTTCACTATCCACAAAAACCCTGCGTACGGTCAGTTCGAAGGCGCGCTGCCGGATATCGCGTATCGGCCGCTGCCGAATTTCAACGGTGTCGACACATTCTGGTTCACGGTAAGCGACGGAAGCCTGACCAGCCGGCCTGCCCAGGTGATTGTCGACATTCTCCCGGTGAACGATCCTCCCACCGCCCTGCCGCTTTCAGCCGCCACAAAACTCAACAAAACGGTGGACATCGCCCTCAAGGCGGTCGATGTGGATGACCTCAATTTTACCTACGTCATCACATCCTGGCCGCTCCACGGAACAGTGACCGACACTTCCGCGGTTGCCGGCGGCCGTCTGGCGTACCGACCCGATAACGGTTTCAAGGGGTACGACACCATCGGGTACAGGGCTTTCGATGATGAACCGCTCGGAAGCGCGGAGGCCCGGGTCATCGTAGGTGTCGCGCTCGACAACCAGCCTCCGGTCGCGTTTTCCCAGATCATCACGCTCAGCGAAGACGAGCCCCAGGCGCTCACGCTCACGGGAGAAGATCTCGAGGGCACTCCCCTAAACTTCACCATTGTAGAAAGCCCGCGCCACGGATCCGTGGAGAATCAGCCTCCCAACATACGGTACATCCCAAACCTCGATTACTTCGGAACCGATACGCTGCAATTCACCGTAAGCGACGGTTCGCTCGTCAGCGCGAAAGCCGCGGTGGCGTTCATAATTCAATCCGTCAATGATGCCCCCACCGTTGATCAACTGATCATTTCCATCGGGCTGAACAGCTCCGCAACCGTCACGCTCTCCGGCAGGGACGTGGAAAACGGCCCGATCGTCTTTTCGATCCATCGTGGGCCGTCACATGGAGGAGTTAGCGCCAACGAAATAGGAGCCGGAAAAATCACCTACTATTCTTCCGGCGACTTCAAAGGATTCGACACGATTCTGGTCATCGCCCGGGATCCGCTCGGCGCCACGAGCGCACCGGCCCCGATCGTGTTCGAAGTCGCTCTTGATAACCAGCGTCCCTTCGCCAACCAGACATCCCTCAATGTCAATGAAGACGGCACCGGTACCGTAACCCTCAACGGCTGGGACATCGAGGACAGCTCGAGGGTGACGTATCAGATCGTAAACCGGCCCGCCAAGGGTGAACTGACCGGGGCGGGAAACGTCTATACTTACAGGCCATACGCGAACATCAACGGTTCAGACGCTTTCACGTTCAAGGTGACGGACCGTCAGGGGCTGGAAAGCAATCCCGCGACCGTGACCGCCACGATATGGCCGGTAAACGATCCGCCCGTCATGAACGGACCTCCCGCGCTGTCAACCCCAGAAGATGTCGCAGTGCCGTTTGCTCCCGCGGGAAGCGATATCGACGGTGATAAACTGTCCTACACCTTACTTTCCGGCCCCTCCCACGGCAGGGTGACAGGGACCGGGGCGAACCGGTTCTATATGCCAGACGTCAATTATTTCGGCGCGGATTCCTTCGCCCTCGTGGCGCGCGATCCTTCCAACGCGGCGAGCCCCCCGTGGACCGTGAGGGTGACTGTTGCGCCAGTAAACGATCCCCCTGTCGCTGAACCCAAATCCGGACTTACCGTCCAGGAGGGGAACATCCTTCAGGTAACGCTGAGTGGAAGCGACGTGGAAAACAGTCCTCTTACATTCTCGATACTGACGTCTCCCAGGCATGGGACGGCAAAGATCACCGGCACCGCCTTGTCCTATACTCCCGCCGCGGATTACACCGGCCCGGATTCCATCTTTTACATCGCCTCCGACGGTGATACCGTCAGTGTTCCCGCGAAAATATCGATTGCCGTTACCGCGCCCGATCCGCCCCCGGTCATTTCCGAAATTCCGGGCCAGACCGTCCGGCAGGGTACCCCGTTCGATGCGATCGATCTCGACGCTTTCGTCACCGACAACGACCCCGACAGCCTGATGACCTGGAGGGCTGCGGAACCGGCCGGTCTTGCGGTTTCCATAGTGCGGCGGAGAGCTACCGTCTCGGTCAAGAGCCCCGGCTGGACCGGCGTTGCGGAAATCGCGTTCACGGTCACCGATCCCGCGGAGCAATCCGCCACCACGACCGCCGAATTCGCCGTAACTCCCAATACCGCTCCTACAATTTCGCCGATCGCCGACATCACTGTCGCCGCGAACACTTCCACACCGGCGATACCGTTCTCCGTTCAAGATGACGTAACCCCGTCGCCGGACTTGACGGTCACAGCCGTCTCCGACAACACAGCGGTAATTCCGCCCGCGAACATCATTCTCGGTGGAAGCGCAGAAGAGCGCACCATAGTCCTCGAACCCGCCTCCTGCAGCGACGGTGAAGCGACGATCACCGTTTCCGTTTCGGACGGATTTTCG
>CAZGVZ010000278.1:0-5158 GCA_964529145.1 uncultured Fibrobacteraceae bacterium
AGGTGATCAACTCCGTGCCCGTCGCCGGCTGCGACAGCTCGATGGAAATGACGCGATAATTCTCGGGGATGTCGAGTTTCCCGTTTCGCGGACTGAAGTGGGTGTACTGGAGGAAACGCTCCTTTTCAACTCGTACAATCCTTCCTTTGTCTTCATACCGTCTTCCCTCCCGCTCTCCGCTCCAAACTACAGGCGAACCCTGTCTCCAGTCGGTCACGATCGAAGTTCCGAACATATACCTCTTTATCGCGACAGGATCGAGCAGCGCTTCCCATATTCTCCATGCTGGGGAGCTCATGGCGATTGAAACCCGCGCGACCAGTTTCCTGTTTATTCCCGTATCGTTCTTCCTGAGCTCGCAGCAGTCGGGTTTAAACCGCAGCAGTATCATTCCCGTTCCGAAAGTCCTTGTCTCTGTGATCTTCATTTCGAGCCTTTTCCGGACCCCCCTGAAGAGGGATTTGCCGTTCCCGAGAATGACCGGAGCGACAAAAATCCTGAGATCGTCGATAAGACCGAGCGGCGCCAAAGAGGAAACAAGTTTGCCGCTTCCGAAAATCACCATATCCTTTCCCTGCCTCTTTTTGAGCTCCGCGACAGCCTCGGCGGCATCGCCCGTGAAAAGTTGTGTATTGTTCCAACCGGCTTTTTTCAGGGTGGATGAAAAAACGATTTTCGCATGGCTGTTCATCGCATCGATGATGCGCGGATCTTCCGCATCGGGCCGGACGGCCGGCCAATACTCTTCCATGCGTTCATAAGTGACGCGACCGAAGAGCAGAGTGTCGACCGATCTGATCAACTCGACCATATAGGAGACGGACTCCTTGTCCGCGAACCCGGTGAGACAGTCGATCTCACCTTCGGTATCTGCCATAAATCCGTCAAGCGATACGACATTCGAAACTATGACGTTTTTCAAGGTATTCTCCTTTCGACGGAAATGGTCCGCGTATGGTCCCTTAGCGCGGCCTTTCCTCACATACCATACAAAAAACGTTCCAGAGGATTGAAAAACGCGAATTCGCGGTATGGGCAACAGGTGTAAACCCCTTCATATGGCCTTCATCTCTCCGGCCCGGGACAATCCACGGTAAGAGGGCCGCTTCGCGGGACTCTACCGATACGTAACGGCATGCCGTTCAGGGAGAATAGAAAAAAGTTGGCCATTCCATCGGAAGAGCGGTACATTATTACCTGGGATATGCACCTGAGCGGGTACCTCAATTGGTTGTATATACCTGAGCCAAGGGGATACCCGGTTCAAAACAAGGAGACCTGTCATGACACTCTGTGGTGCCGGTGGGTTGATTGCAGCGATAACGGTCCTGTGCACCTCTCCGGCTTTCGGGAGAACCGGCGAAACCAAACCGCTGCTGATCGTACAGCCTTCCAGGTATGTGGACATCATAAACGCGGAAATCTGCATTTTAGCCGAATCCGTGAGGATCAGCAACCACTTTATCGTACTGGGCAGGGGGATATACGGCCATTTCGATGTAGTTGCCTGTGATTCAACCGGAACGGAAATTCTCCGCATGAAATCAGAGGATACGGTGTACCGGAAAAACCGTGGATCCAGGGTTAAGTCCTTTAACATGGATCTGGGCAGGGTACCATCGTGCAAAAAGGTCGAGATCGCCTTTCACGAAACGCGCCTCGATCCGCACACCGGCACCTGCGTCTCGTCCGGTTATCCGCGGTAGCGGGCCCTGGTCATGGACCGTCGTGCCTCTTCCATTTTGCGGCCACGTCATCCTCATCCCTGAAATAATCCACCTGGCCGTTTTTCAGGTCATATACCTCGTTATAACGGGATATCATGACTTTGCCGGAATCCGGATACACGACCACATCGAGGTCCGACAGGGTCTTAACATCGAAATAAGCGCAGGGCTTGTCTGTGTGATTGTAGAACTGGTGCGCCCCAGACTCGCCCGTTTCGAAAAAAAGGACCTCTCCGGCATTGACCACCCGGAATCCTTCGGCAAAACGGATCGTCATTGAACCGGAGATCACAAGCATCACCTCCTCGGCGTTACGATGATAATGGTAAGGGAAGGAGTATTCGCCCGGCGGAAGCATCCTTTTGTCAAAAACAAGTCGCTCAGCGTTTGCCTGAGTACAAAGATTGGGGATGACCGTCAACAGACCGAACGGCGGTCTGTTGAACGGCCCGAGCCCGTATTCCATCGTTTCCGGATTGATGATTTTCGGCATGACCAGCGCCTTTCCGCTCTTGAGGAATATAGTTACAACCTTAACTAACCGGACGATCAACTTGCGATGAGATGCGCAGCGGCAGCGAGCAGAACGTGCTTGCGGGCGCGAAGGGCATATCGATCCGGTGATACGCATGGAAACGGCTACGATCCCGTTATGCCGCTGTCCGCGAAGCAGATCGCGTAAAAGGGATCGTCCGATTCAGGTTCAAGAATTATCGGTGATTATACAGAGAATCCCGTTTGTTCAGGACCAATCGAACGCATTCGTGCCTGTTTCCCGGCTTCCCCTGTCGCACTCCATCACGTTTTCAACGCGAAACACATCGATCGACTATCACGGCTGAAAGCCGTGATCCCCTTGTGATAATCCCGAAGGGATCACATAACGATTCTTACCGAGGCAGGTAATGGACTTGGCGAGCCCTTGCCCTGCGGGGACTCCGGGGGGCTCCCGCCCGCGCCTCAGGGTTTCGTCAGCGTTTCGAGGAGTGACAGATAATTCGCGGCATGCGCGTACGATTCGCCGCATTGCTCCCTTGTCGCCCTGAAATTCAAGCACACTGAGGGATACTCTCCTGTTCCATGAATCACGCACTCGCGATCGCCGGATAAATTGACGCATTTTACCCCTGCCGGTTTCCCTTCCGGCATACCCGGTAAAGGAGATGATATCGAGACATGGATACAGCACGCGCCACACCCTTTTCTGCACTTCATGAAAACGCACCCATTCATGAAATATACGATTATCCACTGCGCCCGAAACGAGGATTGATTGGAAGGATTCAGCTGCGCCGGTCGAAGCTTCGCACCATTTCAGCTATTTCGCTCATCGTATCAAGACCGTTTCCGCTTCGAAGCAGGTTGCCGGTAACGATAATGTCGGCCCCTGCTTCGAGTTTCTCCAGAGCGGTTGCCCTGTCCCTTATACCGCCGCCGACGATCATCGGGATATCGACTCCGGAACGAACCATTGCCACCATTTCCGAAGGAACCGGGTGGAGCGCGCCGCTGCCCGCTTCGAGATAGATGAGCTTCATTCCCATATATTGTGCGGCCAGGGCGTGAGCGACCGCGATCGCGGGCTTGTTGCGCGGAAGCGGCCTGGTGTCGCTCATGAACTCGACCGAGCTCACCGCCCCCGACTCCACCAGCATGTAGGCGGTCGGTATCGGTTCGATCCCGAGTTTCCTGATCAGCGGTGCGGCCTTGACATGTTCTCCGATGAGATTCGAGGGATTGCGACCCGAAACCAAAGAGAGATAGAGCAGCGCGTCAGCGCTCGATGACAGCTGTGTGGAATCGCCTGGAAAAAGCAGCACAGGCACGGTCACCGCTTTTTTGATCGATGAGACGAAATGGTCGAAATGGTTCGAGTGCAGCAGACTACCCCCGACAAGCAAAGCGTCGACCCCGCTCTCTTCGGACCGGCACGCGATTTCGACGGCGCGCTCGATGGAGAAATCGTCGGGATCGAGCAGTACCCAGTAACACCTCCGTCCGCTCTGGATTTTTCCATACAGCGCGTCGAATACAGCGGTCTTCATTGTCCACCGGCCTTTTCCGCCAGCATAGCCGCGACAGCCTCGAGCGCCTCAGGAATTTTCGAAGGCTCCCTGCCCCCGGCCTGGGCACGTACCGGAGTTCCGCCGCCGCCGCCGCCTGTGTTTCGCGCCGCTGTCTTCACCAGTTCACCGCAATGCACCCCGAATTTCCCGACCGCCTCGCTCCCGGCGGCGGCGGCGAAAAGCGCCTTTCCCTCCACTTCCGCTCCGATGACAACCGCCATGCCGGATAAATTGTCCGCCTTGATCCTGTCGCAGAGGCCGTCGGCCACACGCGAGAATTCCTCCTTATCCATGCTTCCCAGGTCCTTGACAAGCCAGGGAAAGGCTCCTCTCTTCGCCCGTGCCGCGTCGAAAAGTTCCGATAGCGTACCTGCGGAGCTTGCGGCGGAAAGGGACTTTACCTGTTCCTCCAGCCGGGCGACGGAGTCCATGAGTCCTCTGATCCTTTCGACGAGCTTCGACTCGGGGATCTTCAAAAGGGAGGTGAGTTCCCCGAAAACTCTCTCTTTCGAGATGAGCATATCGGCCACTTCGAGCCCCGTGACCGCCTCGATACGCCTCACCCCCGCGGAGATGCTTGTCTCGGCAATAATATGGAACAGGCCGATATTGCCGGTCGAAGCCACGTGCGTGCCTCCGCAGAGTTCCTTGCTTACGGTATCCATCGCGACCACCCGCACCATGTCGCCGTATTTTTCTCCGAAAAGCGCGGTTGCGCCTCCGGCCCTGGCGGCCTCGAGATCCTCGATAGAGGTGGTTACGGGAAGGTCGGCGAGGATCCATTCGTTGACCTGACGCTCGATCGCGTATATTTCCGCTCCTGTCAATGCCTTGAAGTGCGTGAAGTCGAAACGAAGACCCATGGGATCGACCCTTGACCCGGCCTGCTGGATATGGCTTCCGACCGTTTTCCTGAGCGCAGCCTGCAAAAGATGCGTCGCGCTGTGGTTCCGGCGGGTGGCTTTTCGCAGCTCGGGCGAGACTACGGCGGTGAAGGACCGCTCGAAGAGCGCTCCGGTCACTGTCGCGCCTGTCACCGCCCGATGCACGATGAGATCGTTCCATTTGACGGTGTCTTCCACCGTGATCTCGACGCCGTCCGCGGAGCGCAGCGTTCCCCTGTCGCCCGTTTGCCCGCCCGACTCCGCGTAAAAGGGCGTTCTGTCAAGGACCAGAAGAAGAGCGGTCTGCGACTGCTCCTCGGCGACGATCTTGAACCTGCACACTGCGACTTCGCAAGACTCCGTTTCATATCCGACGAACTCGCTTCCCGACACCTGCCTGAGTTCGATCCACCCTTCGGGCGAAAGTCCCTCGTCCGACTTGCGCGACTGCCTTGCACGCGTTTTCTGCCGATCCATGAGT
>CAZGVZ010000278.1:5168-6127 GCA_964529145.1 uncultured Fibrobacteraceae bacterium
CCACGGGGAAGCCGTAGGTGTCGTATAAGGTAAACACGTCGTTTCCGCCGAGCTCCCTGGTACCTGACTTCATCGCGCCGTCGACCATGAGAGAAAACTTTTCGATACCCTGCCCGAGAGTCGCGCCGAAACGCTCCTCTTCCGCCCTCAACACCTCCTCGACATGCGACCGGCGCTGCCCTATTTCCGGAAACGCCTCTTCCATGGTCTCGACCACCACGGGAACCAGCCGGTAAAGGAACGGTTCTCCCAATCCGAGTTCCCTGCCGAAACGGCAGGCCCGGCGCAGGAGGCGGCGGAGTACATATCCCCTGCCCTCGTTGGAAGGAAGGGCTCCGTCGGTGACGGCGAAAGTCAATGCCCGCACATGGTCGGCGATCACCCTGAAGGGAGTTCCGGAGTTTCCGGAATCGTACGAAGCGCCGCACATTCGCTCCGTGGCCGCGATCACCGGCCGGAACAGGTCGGTATCATAATTGGAATCGACCCCCTGGATCACCGCACAGATTCGCTCGAAGCCCATGCCCGTGTCCACATGCCTGCAGGGAAGCGCAGAGAGGGAGCCGTCCTTTTCCCTGTTGTACTGCATGAACACCAGATTCCAGAGCTCGCGATACCGTGCGTTCGCTCCGTTCACTCCCGCGACGGGGTCGGCGAAGGTCGCTTCACGCGAGGCTGCGTCCCCGGTGTCGTAATGAATTTCCGAGCAGGGTCCGCAGGGTCCGGTCTCGCCCATTTCCCAGAAATTGCTCTTGTCCCCGAAACGCATGACGCGGCCGGGACCTATATCTGTTTCGTTTTTCCACAGAGCTTCCGCTTCTTCATCGGAGTCGTGCACTGTGACGAAGAGCCGTTCCCCGGGAATTTTCCATACTTCGGTCAGAAGCTCCCATCCCCACCGGATCGCTTCCTTCTTGTAATAATCACCGAAGGACCAGTTGCCCAGCATCTCAAACATG
>CAZGVZ010000279.1:0-6095 GCA_964529145.1 uncultured Fibrobacteraceae bacterium
GTGGTGTTGGCGGTGAACGGTGAAATTTACAATCACAAGACGCTCCGGTCGGAATTCACCGATTATCATTTCAGGACCGCTTCGGACTGTGAACCGATCCTCGCGCTTTACGAAAAATACGGTGCCGGTTTTCTCGAAAGGCTGAGCGGGATATTCGCCTTCGTACTGTACGACAGGCGAAGCGGCGATTTTCTGATCGCCCGCGATCCGATCGGCGTGATTCCGCTCTATATGGGCCGGGACGAGCACGGAAACCTCCATGTGGCCTCGGAAATGAAAGCGCTCGTGGAATTCTGCAGGACAATCGAGGATTTTCCTCCGGGACATTATCTCACGCGAGGCCTCGAGCGTCCCGAAAGGTATTATCTGCCGGTTTGGCGTGAGTACGACAAGGTAAGGAACAGACCATCCGGAACGGACCGGTTGAGAAGCAGCCTGGAATCCGCGGTGCACAGACAGCTCATGTCCGATGTACCGTACGGGGTGCTCGTCTCGGGAGGGCTCGACTCCTCGATCATAGCCGCGATCACGCAAAGGTACGCCCGGAAACGCATTGAAGAGGAGGACCGTGTCGAAGCGTGGTGGCCGCGTCTTCACTCTTTCTGCATCGGGCTCGAAGGCTCTCCGGATGTCGGTAAAGCGAAAAAGGTCGCGGAAACGATCGGAACCGTCCATCACGAGTTCATATTTTCAGTGCAGGAAGGACTCGATGCCCTCAGGGACGTGATCCATCACATCGAGACGTACGACGTCACGAGCATCAGAGCATCGACCCCTATGTATCTCATGATGCGGAAGATCAAGGCTATGGGAATCAAGATGGTACTTTCGGGGGAAGGGGCCGACGAGGTGTTCGGGGGGTATCTTTATTTTCACAAAGCTCCCGGTCCCAGGGAATTTCACGAGGAGACGGTGCGTAAACTGGATCTGCTTCATAAATATGATTGCCTGCGGGCCAACAAGTCGGCTGCGGCGTGGGGAGTGGAGGTCCGGGTGCCTTTCCTCGACAGGGAGTTCCTCGATACGGCGATGTCGTTCGATCCTTCCGAAAAGATGACCGGGCGCGGGAAAATGGAGAAATACATCCTCCGGAAAGCTTTCGAAGGATACATCCCCGACGATATTCTCTGGAGGCAGAAGGAGCAGTTTTCCGACGGAGTGGGTTATGAGTGGATCGACACACTCAAGGCCGTTGCAGAGACAAAGGTTTCCGACACGCAAATGAGGAACGCCGGTTACCGTTTCCCCCACAACACGCCAGTCACCAAAGAGGCGTACTGGTACAGGGAAATATTCGAATCGCTCTTTCCGGGCGGGCCCGCTGCGGCCTGCGTTCCCGGAGGGCCGAGCATCGCATGCAGCACACCCGCGGCGGTCGCCTGGGACAGTGGTTTCGCGACAAGAGCCGATCCGTCCGGAAGGTCGGTTGACACAGTGCACGCGAATCCATTGTAGATCCGGTTCGAGTCGCGATCAGCAGGACACAGTTCGATCCTGCCGTGACGACGGGAAGCGCCTTGCTTTCCGACAGTATACGAGGCGGCTCCAGAAAATGTACCCCTGTGCAAATCCTTATCCCGGTAATTTAGCCGTCTCCGGGGCTACATCATGGTAGTTGATCGATGTAGCCACCTCAAGGGATGCGGAGTCCTGCGTTATGGCGGAATTTTCAACCCGACCACGTTTTCCGGCAAGTGCTTGCAATGGCGTGCTCCTAAGGCCGGACTTCAGGAGTGTTGTTGCGTTGTCGTCATGGCCGGTCCTTTCTGGCACATACGTTGCACTTGAAAAAACCGGAAGTGCTTTAACGTTGTGTGGTGGCAAGGAGCCGTAATGATGAATGCAGTACAATTCAATAAATACGGTGGCCCCGAAGTCCTGGATTTCACCGGAAACATCGCAGATCCCATCCCCTTGAAGAATCAGATGGTTGTAGAAGTGTATGCCGCGAGCGTGAACCCGGTGGACGTCAAACTCCGTTCCGGCAGTCTGAAGGAAATCCTGCCGCTCGAGTTTCCAGTGACTATCGGGGGAGATTTCGCAGGTATAATTGTGAAGAGTGTAGAGGGGAACCAACTCCTCAGGGAGGGTGACCGGGTGTTCGGGCAGGCATCGGTCCTCAATGGGGGGACCGGAACTTTCGCGGAGTATGCCGCCGTAAATGCCGGCAACTGCGCGATGATGCCGGTTTCCATGGGATTCGAGGAGGCCGCATCGTTCCCTCTTGCCGGAGCGAGCGCATTACAGGCCATAGAAGATCACATCAGGCTCCGGAAGGGTCAGCGGATAGTCATCCATGGCGGCGCCGGGGGGATAGGCAGCATCGCCGTGCAACTCGCGAAATCGATCGGAGCTTTCGTGGCCACCACGGTGAGAACCGGGGATCGGGAATTCGCGCGGGAGCTCGGCGCGGAGGTCGTGGTCGATTACCAAACCCAGTCATTTGAAAACATGCTTCGCGAATATGATGCGGTTCTCGACACCGTAGGCGGTGATATCACCACCAAGTCGTTCAGGATAGTCAGAGCCGGAGGGATCGTCGTATCGATGACGGGTCAGCCGGACAAGGAAGCTGCCGGACGGTCGGGAGTGATCGCGGTGGGACAGATGACCCTGACGACAACGGAGAGGCTCGAACGGCTCGCGGCCCATTTGGATCAGGGCCATATCAAGCCCAGGATCGACAGGATCTTTCCTTTTTCCGAGGCAAGGAAAGCGTTCGTGCATGCCGAACGGGAACACCCCAGAGGAAAGGTCGTGGTGAAGGTGCGATGATCTCTCCGCGGGAGCGCGGAACGAAATCTCCGGTTTTTCGGTGTAGCGCGTCGATGGACCGGAATCTCTATTCCGTCACTGCGGTCTGGGCCCGCAGGAGGTCGTGCAGCGTGAGAATCCCCGCGATCGAGGAGCGGGCCGGATCGACGATGACGAGAAAGCCGTGAGGAGAGCCGATGAAAGCGTCGGAAGCCTCCTTTACCGAGGCGTGAAGGTCCACTTTGCAGGGAGGGAACACCGGGGGATCGCTTTTTTCCGCAAGCGCCCTTTGGATCGAATCCCGCGTCAGGAGTCCGGAGAGTCTTCCTTCATCCAGGTAGGGGAACACCCGGAAGGGAAAAGAAAGCAGTGCCGCCCGCAGCGTTTCCTGATCGAGAGAATCTATTACCGCCGGTTTTGTACTCATGATATGCGACACTGAGAGATTGTGCCAGCTTTGCAGGTCACGGGGCGGCTTTATTTTTATGAGTTCATGCCCGTCCTGGAGCAACAGTTCGTCATAGAAATTGTGTCGTATGCCGGCAACCCTGACCGCCAGCTGGCTTATGACCGCACTGAGCATCAGACCCGGAACGATCTCGAACTGGTGGGTCATCTCGAACACGATGAGTGTCGAGGTGAGCGGGGCCCGGATGACCGCTCCAAGGCATGCGCTCATGCCGACCGTCGAGAGGATGACATGGTCCGAGCCCGAGGTCGGGAACCAGATTCCGGCAACTCCGGAAACCAGAGCTCCGGCCATACCACCGATGAACAGCGTAGGCGAGAAGATGCCACCACACCCGCCGAATCCATAACTGGCGATGGTTGCCGCGAGTTTTCCAATGACTGAGATCCCGGCGATCCACCATACGCTGTTTCCGACAAGGGTTGCCGAAAGATCATGATATCCGAGTCCGAATATCCCGATTTTACCTGTCGAAAGAAATACCGCATTCGCGATGATCCAGGTCAGCAGTGCGCCGATACAGGGCATGATCCATACGGGAATCCGTCTCTGACGGCGTGTTCGAAGACGGATGGAGAGCGTCGCTTTCTGGAAAACGATTCCCAGAAGCGACCCGATAAGCGCGACGAGAGGTATCAGCGCATAGTTGAGCAACGATCCTGCCGATACATCGGGCAATTCGAAGGAGGGTTGTCTGCCCACCAGGGCGTACACGGTCATCGCTCCGAAAAGCGAGGCGAGCACCACCCTGCCCAGGTACCTGGTGTTGAGATCGTTGATGAGTTCTTCGATACAGAAGGTGATTGCCGCCAGAGGTGTGTTGAATGCGGCGGCCAGACCCGCGGAAGAGCCTATGGCCGTCGCCGCGCGTCTCTGACGCTTCGGGGAGCCCGTAAACCCTGAAAGAAACGAGGCGATACCGCTTCCGAGAAAAATGGTCGGTCCCTCTCTTCCGAGGCTCGCGCCGCCGCCGATGCTGACGATAGCTGCGATGAACTTGACTATCACCGATTTGAAAGGTATATAACCGAGTTCTTTCCAGTACGCGGCCTTCACCTGTGGAATGCCGCTCCCTGCAGCCGAAGGAACCTTCCTCAGCAGCAGGGAAACGATGAACGATGACGTCATCATGAATATGAAGCTCAGGATGATGAACTGATGTTTCGGCAGCGAGGAGGAGCGCACATAAAGTAAGCTGAAAAGAGTGTTGATGAGCTCCATGAAAAGTACCGCCCCGCCTGCCGCGGCAAGGCTTAGAAGCAGGGTCTGGAGGATACTTTTGACGTCTTCAGGGAGTTTCGCTGTGAATGCGTCGAGAGATTTCATGCCGAAACGGTTCATAGGGTGAGAAAATATACCACAAGGGTATCGTATTCGTTCAGGAAACTGCAATATTATTCCGGGATTTCTCGAGTTTTAACCAAAAAAATTCTGAAAAAAGATGCCCTGCCGAACCGGTGCGGATATATTTAACCACCGGAAGCGACGTCCAGGCTACCCGGATGTGTCTCTGCTTCAGCGGGCGGTGTCGCGATGCGATTTATATAAATGGAACGGGGCTGGCCTCTGCAAGGATATCGTGGTCCTGTGTTCTGTATTCACGATACATCACACGAGAGCCCTCAAAGGAGATTTCGATGCGAAGGACCATGAGAACCGTTTTTGTCACGGCTGTGACCGCGCTTTTTTTCGGCGGCTGTTCAGTAAACGAGGAATCCGCGGAAGAGAGCGGTTATTCCCGGGCGGACGGATATAATGGAGGCCGGTTGTATGACAGGTTCTGGGCTGTGGAGACCGGTTTCGACCAAAGCAATATTGCATTCTTCGAGCAGCATTCCGAATTCTTCAGATGCAGCCAATGCCATGGCTGGGACCTGCTCGGCAGGGAAGGGCATCTTGCCGGCCAGGCCCTGTCGGCAAACAGGCCGAATGTGGCTGATGTCAACCTGATCGGCGAAAGGACGAGGCCCGCTCGGGAGTTGTTCGATGCGATCAGGACGGGTATTTCCGCGTCGCGCAGGGATCCGGCGGCGGACCTGTCGACGTACGATCCCGTTTCCAACAGTATCGAAGGCGACCGCATGCCCGACTATGCGGGAATCTTAACGGATGACCGGATCTGGGACCTGGTGAAATTCCTGAAAACCGAAGCGGTCGACGTACGGGAACTTTACGATTACTCCATTGCCGGTTCCTATCCGGGTGCGGTGGTATCGTATTCTAATATCGGCAGGGATGGTGAAGCGGAAAAGGGCGTAGCGACTTATACCAGAGAATGCGCGGAGTGTCATGGTGCCGACGGCACTTCGCCTGTGGGCTTTTTTTATGTGGGATACCATGTGCGTAGGATGCCGTACGAAGACGCCCACATTTTCAAATTCGGAGTGTTGGGGACGGATATGACGGAGGAGAAGCTCTCGGTGAAACAGATGAAGGATCTGTTCAAGGCCCTGGCCGACAGCACGAAATATCCGTAAACGGTTACCGGGGAGGTACAAGACGGTATGGGAAGCGGTCAGAATGAAACCCCACCGATTGAACCGCTCATTGCTTCGCTTCCGGAAGACCTGAAGAACAAGAAGAACAGTCTGCCTCCCTCAGCCCCGAAACAATGGGTGCCGCTTCGGCAGACATATCACGCCGAAGACCAAAGGTAAAATAAGGTAAGTCTACCGGCTGAAAAAAGCCGGAAGGCATATTCGGATCTGCCTTACTTCCATACCACCTCACCCGGTTTCATATCCCATGCGGCTTTGACTGCCTGCCGCCCGGAAGAGGATCATATGATCGTTTTCCGGGCGGTCCGTCGAAGGGTGAGGGGATATTCTTCAGCGGCTCATCCGTAAGGCGGTTCTCGTCACGACAGCTTCCC
>CAZGVZ010000280.1:0-6091 GCA_964529145.1 uncultured Fibrobacteraceae bacterium
GCTGATGCGATGAACTCAGGTGCAAGATTAATGGCACTGCCGATCAACAATCCAAAGAATAAATGCCCCACTGATCTTTCCTGTAATGTCATGATTAATTTTCCTTTCTTTCTGTAATTTTATATTCTTTTAATTTTTCACGAAAATAGTCTTCTGCTTTAATGGTCTTCCCGTTTGATAATCTGATCAGATATGGTTTGCCCGAATTATAAGATTTTGATGCGCACAGCCTTATGAAATCATCAGCGGTCTGGACATGAGTGCCTGCACGTTGAAGTTTCATTCGTAAATGCTTTGCGGCTTCCTGCCCGCTATACTCTGAGCAGTTTCTGATAAATTTTGCTCCTCTTAAATTTTCCACGGAGGATATTAAAAATTCGATTTTCTTTTTTTCTATGTTGTCCTGCGCACTCACCATTCCAAAAAAGAGCAACAGGATTACACATGCAGCAATCGTTATGTTTTTCATTTTTTATCTCATAAAAACGATGGAGTAGTCAGCGTCAATCGGGAAGAACCTGCCTTAGCACTTCGATTATACAGCCCGGCTGTCGTTGAAAGATAATATCCCGAACATGCTACAGTCGCAAGCCTTTTCAGCGGATCAATCCGAGAATGCCAATGATAATGAGGTAGATGGCGACAATATAATTTAATAGTTTCGGGAAAACGAAAATCAATATTCCCGCGATTAGAGAAACGACCGGTTGTGGCGATATAGAGATATTCATGGTGTATAATTTCCTTTCTATGCCTTGTCTGAATTGTTATTTTTATCCCACTGATTCGGGACTGTGTCACAATTAGAAAAAGTGTCGTTCCGAACGCATGTGAGGAATCTTAATGCGTTGTGTTTATTGAAAAGAAGATTTATCGCTTCGCTTCGAAATGACATGAGAATGAATTACGATGCAGTCTCTCCGGGAAGACCGATAATTCTCCGCATCTTGCCGCGAGGTGGTTGATTAATTCATCTTCGGTCGATGTGGAGACTCCCTTTGCAGCCGCTGCTGGCGACTATGAACACGACGCTGATCCCAATGGTGATCATGACTGCGATGAAGACCCATGGGACACCGATCCTGGCGAGCAGTCCACTAATCAGGATAAGGTAACCAGTAAGATAAACACATGTCCATTTCATGACAAACCGCCCAGGTTTCAAAATGTCAAAAAAAGATTTACACGTGTTCTCACCACCAGTAACCGCAGCTGTCGAACCAGAAGACTACGCAACGACGAGAAGGTTAATTTCTATTGTACCGATGGTAACGTCATCCATTATTTCGCTGTTTGTTGAACGTCTTATCTTTATTCTCATGCGTTTCCCTTGAAGGGCCTCTACTCTCATAAAAGAATGATCACACTAATGTAATTGCATATAGCCTGCCATCAGTTGAAAGTCAGCTGAAATGCTTGATTAATGATGTAATAACGAATTGTTATATAGATAGGGAAGAGCAAACCCAAAGCATATAATGATTCAACCGGCCGCAATATATGGTGGCGCCTCAATATATGGAGGGATATTTTAAATCCCACTCACGCGGGACGAGTGTTAATTCTCCGCAGCTTGATGCGAAGTGGTTGATTGGCGAACAGGTATTATTCAAAAACCAGCGTTTCACCAAATTTAATTATCAGGAAGGAATCTTCCGCCATGGACGCCTCTTTCATGGCTTTTTTCAAATAAAGTGGCGGTTCACCCAGCGGTTCGTCAGCTATATAAAAGGTTCCCCAATGCATGGCAATGGATTGCTGAGCCTGCAGATCCTTATGGGCGGACATGGCCTCCGGGGGATCCATGTGGATGGCCTTCATATACCAGCGTGGACGATATGATCCGACGGGCAAAAGAGCCAGGCGCATCGGTCCCAACCTTTCTCTGACTGCCTTGAAATGGGATGCGTATCCCGTATCACCGGCAAAGAATATCTTCCCTTGTTTTGTTTCCAGTACCCATCCTGCCCAGAGCGTTTTATTGCCGTCGAAGATGGCTCGTCTGGAAAAATGTTGGCTCGGGACACACACCACACGAATGCTTTTGAATATCGATGCATCCCACCAGTCCATCTCCTCATAGTTCGTAATATTACGGTTAAGAAACCATTTTCCGAGCTTCAGGGGAATAAAATATTTTGGCGAGTTTCCCAACTTTTTGATCGTGTATCTGTCGAGATGATCATAGTGATTGTGACTGATAATTACGGCATGAATCGGCGGCAGGCGATCAAAGGGTATTCCCGGTGTACTGCGACGTTTGAAACCAACGCCCAGAGGCGTTGATCTGTTGTTGAAAATGGGATCGGTTAAGATATTCATTCCCTCCACCTGAATTAAAAACGTCGATTGACCTATCCACGTGATCTGAATTTTAGCAGGATCGGGGTGATCGATCAGTTGATAATCCGGTGCGACAATATCCGGCACATAGGGTACCACCCGATCGTGAGGAATGGCCGCTTCTTCATCAGGGACGTGCCCCAGTTTCCAAGACAGAAAATCCGCGAATCCGCGTTCCGGATTATCATAAATATTGTGAAAACCATTTATCGTATGATGCGGCGGTGTAAGCTTGCCCTGCGGCGCTCCCTCACCGACGGCAGCGTTTATGGTTATAGAATCTCCGCCAATCAAAAGTGCCGCAAGAAATAGAATAAAAATAAGGTGCTGTTTAATTTTTCTCATGGGGAACCATGCATGTTTTTATAAGTTTGTTAGTGTAGTAAACCGATCTTCAGTGATCTTTTACAGCCAGCGGGAAAACAAGTGTGCAGCTGCTTCCTTGATTTTTTGCGATAACGGTCTTTTCTCCCACTTATCCTTTTGAATCTGGTCGGATTGGCCAAGGTCGCCTGCAAACATGCGTTCCATTTCAGCTGCAAACTCCCGGTTCAGGATAACCGCGTTCACCTCGTCATTACTCAGAAGGCTCAGGGTGTCCAGATTTGTGGAGCCGACCGTTGACCAGATGCCGTCGATGACGGCGGTTTTCGCGTGCATCATGACATCGCGCCGTTCATATATTTTCACTCCTGCTTCCAAAAGCTCGGAATAATTATGTCGCGCCGCATTTAAGACCATCTCATAATCGCTGGTTGACGGGAGAATAATCTTTACGTCAACACCGCGCCTGGCAGCATCAGTAAAGGCATTTAATATTTGTTTGTCGGGAACGAAATAGGCATTCGTCAGATGAATGGATTTCTCAGCATAAGTGATGGCGGCCACATACGCGATAAATGTAATCCTGTTGTCAGAGCCCGGTGTACTGCCGATGACCCGAACCAATGCATTCCCGTTTTCTTTTATCTTTGGGTAATAGTCCCGTTCGGAAAGTTTCGGTCCCTCCTGTTTGGACCAGGTTTCTAAAAAGAGCTTCTGGGCTTCAGCCACTGCCGGTCCTTCAATTTGTACGTCTGTGTCACGATAAGGCAGCGGCTCCCCTTCTACTTTTTTCCTTCCGGAAAGCCTGCCCGAATAAACGTTGCTGATGTTGATGCCTCCGAGAATGGCTAATTGACCGTCAACGATCAAAATCTTGCGGTGATCCGGGCTCATCAGGAACCATCGCCCGGGAGCCTTGACGGGACTTAGCGGATTGAATTCGACGACATGAATTCCACCATCCCGCAGGCGTTTGAAAAATGATTCTGCCGTTGTAATACTTCCGATGCTGTCGTATATGATATTGACCTGAACACCGTCCTTCTGTTTCCGCAAAAGCAGTTCGGTAAATTTTTGTCCAACGGCATCATCTTCGAGGATAAAGGTTTCCAGGTTGATATGGTCTTTGGCATTGTTAATGGCTTCGAACATCGCGGCATAGGTCGCCGGACCATCCATAAGCAGTGTGACTTTGTTTCCCTTGGTCAGCGGGCTTTCGGTAACCGATTCTACCACGGCCATGTAACGTTCCAGAATGTCCGTCGGATTGACCTGCCGCTTCAGCCGTTCCATGATGGCCTTGCTTTTTTGGGGAGATAAGAGTCCTTTCGACGATACGATCTGACGGGGTTCACTGAAAGTCGGCGCCTCATCCATCTTATCAGCGACATTCGGCAAGGTCGCACACCCGTTGCCGAGGCCCAACATGGCTGCCAGAATACAGAATATAACGATACGTTTAATGGTTTTCATGGGTTCATCCTATCACACCAAATCACATTCACCATCATTTATAAACGGATTTGCCTTTTTCAATATCATGCTTAAACTATTTCCGTAACGGGTTGTTCAGTCAACGCCATCTCGATGGTTTTAATAAGGAAAAGACAGAAATGAAGCAGATGCAATTTATTAAAAAAGCATTCAAGCCGGTTTCCCGGACGGTAAAATGGCTGGAGAGGTTCAGCCCGAAACGCAGGTATAACCAAATACCTTCGAATTCTTTTTCTAATTCGCAGTCCGAGTGCGGGTTGAATGTCAATATTATGAGCTTCAACATTCGTCGTGGAACAAAGCAGGATGGTAAAAATCACTGGCTGTTCCGCCGCGATCTGGTGAATAAGATATTGAATGATTATTCCCCGGATGTTTTGGGTCTGCAGGAAGCCCTGGATTTTCAAATTTCTGAAATCCGCGCCATGCTCCCCGGTTATGAGATGGTCAACATCATCAGTTCGGGAAACAATAAAATTTTGCATAATGCCATTTTTTATAATGCGACGCGTTTCGCACTTTCTGAAGAAGGCACCTTCTGGTATTCGGACACGCCCGATGATCCCGGATCTAAAGGGTGGGGGAACATCATGACACGAAACTGCACGTGGGCACGGTTGATTGAAAAAGAATCCGGGCGGGCTTTTTATTTTTATAATACCCATTTAGACCATCTTTCGCAGCGTTCACGGAAAAAAGGCGTAATCCTCTTAACCCGCAGAATCCATGCGAGGTCTTATCCGGACGCTTTCGTTTTGACCGGTGATTTCAATGCCAGGGAAAAAAGCGTGCCTATCCGGTATCTAAAAGGTAATGCTCATATCAACACCAAAGCGGAAGGGAAAGTGCAAAACCCTGATCCTTTAATGGACACTTTCCGGGTAAGATATCCTTACCATCGCAATGCGGCCACCTTTCACGGCTATCGCCGGTTTTTATTCCGGTTCAAGCTTGATTATATTTTCGTTCCCTCGACCGTCTGTGTGCATGATGCGCAAATCATTCAACTGCGGCAAAAGCGGTGCTACCCATCCGATCATTTTCCGCTCTTTTCGCACATTAATTTTCCGGAAGCATAGCCTTAGCCCGTTCATCAGTGAATGAATTTGTTTAGGGAACAGTTCCAAATTCTTTACATACAAGGGGGGGAGTAAAAAATAATGGAACCGTTCCCTGTTAATACTTTAAATAATTATTAATAATCACTTTCGGCCCAGTAAAAACGAAGAGTGCTCTGACCTTTACCAATGTTTACCCTGTTCCGCTTCTCTTTGCCCATTGTCGCGGAGACTGTGTATTTTCCAGGCGGGAGCTTACAGAAGAACCACGGCCCGGTTGAAACGGCATCCAGAACCTTTTTCCCGGTCCTGTCAAAAATTCCTACCTTAATGTCCGAGAGGTATTCTCCATTTTTACCGGCAAACACCAGTTTCAGGTTATAGTTTTTGCTTTCGGCAACAAGCTGTTCCCGTGCGTCCAGGCTGGCACCGCCGCTCAGATGTGGAATCCCCTGATACTCCGCTTTTGCGATGGGCAAGACATACTCGTCTGACGCTGCCACTGCCTGATTAACCGAACCGCAAACGATGAACAGTAATCCGCAAAAAAATATCCTGGTAAAATAATTCATTTTATTCTCCTTCTGACTAATTGCATTTCGGGTCACTCGGATTCTGCTTGCAGAACTTGCGTAGTTGTTCCTGCCCCTGGCCCCGTCGTTGTTCTTCCTGCTTCTGTTGCTGCAGGAGCTGTTGTTGTTTGCCTTGCTCCTGTGCCCGTCGCTGTTCTTCCTGCCTTTGTTGCTGCTGAAGCTGTTGTTGCTGGAGCTGCTGTTGCCTGATCTGTTCCTGTGCCCGTCGTTGTTCTTCCTGCTTCTGTTGCTGCAGGAGCTGTTGTTGTTTGCCTTGCTCCTGTACTCGTTTCTGTTCTT
>CAZGVZ010000281.1:0-6089 GCA_964529145.1 uncultured Fibrobacteraceae bacterium
CCTTCCGTCATAATGGAAAAAACCGGCTGCGCGGGCATCGTACTCTCGGGCGGCAATGATCTATCCGTCATCAACTCCGATCCGCTCTCGAATATGCGGGATGAAAAAGAGTATCTTGTCGTCGAAACTGCGCTGCGGCGTCACCTGCCGGTTTTCGGGATTTGCCGTGGGATGCAGTTTCTGGCACACTTTTTCGGATCGACTCTCGCGCGAATCGACGGACATGCAGGGACCCGGCATGCGGTTACCCCGGTTTCCGGTGAAACATTGCTCGGCGCACCGGCGGCATTACGGGTAAATTCCTTTCACAACTGGGTGGTCGACGAAACCGGCCCTGATCTCCGGGTGGCGGCACGCGCGGAAGACGGTTCCATAGAGGCTATAGTTCACCGTAAATTTCATTGCGCTGGAATCATGTGGCACCCGGAACGGGAAACGACCTTCGTAAAAAACGACGTGGCACTGGTACAGCGTTTTTTCAGTGAAAGGCACGCCGCGTGAAGGCGATAATTCTCGCCGCAGGAGAAGGAAAACGGCTCCGTCCGCTCACCGCCGACAGACCGAAGTGTATGGTTCATTACCGGAAAAAACCGGTTCTCGAATGGATAGTCGAGTGCATGCACGCGTGCTCGATCACCGATATTCTGGCGATCACCGGTTACAGGGCGGAAAAGATCGACATTCCCGGTTTGCGGTTTCTCAGGAACCCGCGTTTCGCTTCGACGAATATGGTCTATACTCTATTCTGCGCCGAACCAGAATTGACTGGAGATCTGATCGTGTCGTATTCGGATATCATTTATGAACCACGGGTGCTCGATTCGCTGCTGCGCGCCGAAGGACGGTTCTGCATCGCCATAGACCGGCAATGGGAACGGCTCTGGCGAATGCGCATGGAGAATCCGCTCGATGATGCGGAGTCACTGAGGATCGACGAAACTGGAAACATTGTAGAGATAGGAGAAAAAACGGACCGCCTCGACAGGATCCAGGGCCAGTACATGGGACTCTTCAGGATTTCGGCCGACGCGATCGCCCAGGTCAGGGAATTGTACCATGCTCTCGACAGGACCGCGACCTACGACGGGAAGGATTTCGAGAACATGTACATGACCTCCTTCATAAGGGAGGTCGCCGCAAGACTGATGCCGGTAAAGGCGGTCATGATCGATGGAGGATGGCTAGAAATCGATTCAAAGACCGATCTTGAAACGTATGAACGGCACGATCTTCTGTCCTTTCCCTTCTCATGACACATTCGGGAATGCCGAAGCATGAATTTGTCAAACCGATTCCGGCCCTCCTGCATTTGCGTATCCGCCGCAACGGTATCTGCCTGAATGTTTGATCAGGGACTTTTTCGCGATTCAATTCACCGCCGGGCTCTTCCGGTGGTGCCCTGCACTGCGTTCAATCTGCGACAAGTACGGTACGTCCTCCCGGCTCCCTGCCGTAAAAACCATCGGAAAAGAGGATTTCTGCCGCGCACCGGATCGTCGGCTTTCGATCTTTTCGCCAGTGCCTCACCGGTCAGGAACGCCACGACACTCTCCATGTCCGCGCCCATGTTCTCCACCCAGTAGACGTTTCTGTCGTCGAGGACTACGCCGCTCCGGTACGCTGAGGAGAAAAAGGTGGAATGCAGGAGGGAAGCGGAGAGCGTGTCCGTGACCGAGCTGTCGAACACGGGCCGCAGATAATCGTCGGAGAGCGGAAAGTGAAGCGCGCACAGACGGCCGTATGCGGACCGCGCATCCGCGGGAGCCGCGAAGGAGAACGCCCATACGAACCTGCCGTACCCTCCGTTCCCCTCCTGAAACAGTATCCTGTCCCCTCTCCAGCCGTAAGTCGCCGCAATGGATCCCGCAATATCCGGATTTCCCTGGTCGAACGATCTGAAAAGGGCCGAACTCAGCACTCCCCCCAGCACGTCTTCGTTGTATAGGCCCGAAGTATCGAAAAAACCGTACAATCCTGAAAAATCGAACGCTTCTGGCGTGAAACCCGAACGGGTTACGATCTCGGCGGTCGACAGCGGCGGATTCCCATATCTCCAATCAAGATCACTCCACCCCCCGCCCCCCCCGGAACCGTAGTGCCCCGACACCCAGAGCGGGCCCAGCAAATAAGGAGCGTAGAAAAAGATGTAAAGATACTCCGGGCGTTCGAGCGCGAATCCCGCGATATCGCCCAGGAACCCTGCCGCCATCTCCTCGGCGGAGTTCCGCGCCTGCCCGAAGGGGTCAGGGTAATCCCGGTACATGGCGAACGCGTAATACAGTTCGTTGAACGAGGCATCCCCCTCGACCAGCGCCATTCTGGACATGTAATAGTCGGTCGTCAGGGAGAGCCCGTATTTTTCAGAATCATGACGGCCGAGTTCCTCCAGGAGGGAATGCTGGTCCTGGAGGGCATGAACGAGTTCGTGAGCCACGATGAATTCGGTCATCGGATCGGAGAGGATGCGATCCATCACCGGCCTGGATGGAGCCCCCTCCACGATTACATAAATGGAATCTGTTCCCATCTTGTAATATGCCGCGATATCCTCACCCTGCATTTCCCCCGCGGTCTCGCCGATCGTGGTCACGCTGTCGCTTTTCCTTATCATCCCGAGTTGTTGCACCATCGCGGTGTAGAGATCCGAACCCTCTTTTTCCTCAGAAGGTTCCTCCCAGTCGGTTGTCGCTACCACCCGGCGAAAACGATCTCTCGACATCACGGCTGCACGAACCGGCCGCATGAACATGAGTTCGCGCACCTTCGCGATCTCCTCCATCACGGTGTTGGTGAAGTTCTGGATCCTGTCGTTGCTCTCCCCGTAAGGGACGCCTGCGGGATTTTCTCCGCAGAACAGCAGGAGCGATGCGGCCGGCATCAATAACGTCATGAGCGCACGGCGCGATACGCCGGATCGTTTCATCTGTTCAGCTCCTTTTCCAAAAAAGTGCTCCCCCTTCGACAGTATACCGCATTTCACCTCCATACGTGATGAAAAGTGAATTCCTCACGGCAAGCCTTCCCACCGGGGCTGAAAATCGGATCATCATTTACGGTTCGATCCCTGAAAGGCGGAGCACCGGTCCATATACCGGTGGATGGCATTCAGGGAAGATGATTTGTCGGCACTCCAGAGTGGAGCGATCAAACCCCTGCTCCGGGTCGAGTCGGCGACGATGCGGTGAATATGCTGTTCGGGCCTAAGATGCGAAAGGAACATGGTGACCACCTCCGCGTATTCCGTCAGGGTGAAGACACGAAGTTTCCCTTCACGATACCACGCCGCGCACTCAGTGCCTTCGATGATCATGAGCTGATGGATTTTGACTCCGGTACAGGGGAGATCCGCCAGACGCCGGGCAGTTTCCCGCATCATCGACAAATTCTCTCCGGGCAACCCCAGGATAACGTGTGCGACCGTTTCGATTCCCTCCGCCGAGAGACGCACCACCGTCCGGGTGAAATCTTCGAACGAATGCCCCCTGTTGCAGCGCAGGAGCGTGTCGTCATGAGAACTCTGAACCCCAAGTTCCACACTCAGGCAGGTGCGCCGCGACAATTCCGACAGGTATCCGTGAATCTCTTCGCTGAAGCAGTCTGGGCGGGTTCCGATCGCGAGTCCGACCACCCCCGGGACCAGCAGGATAGGTTCATACACACTCCGGAGTCTCTCGACGGTAGCGTAGGTGTTGGAAAAAGGTTGAAGATAGGCGATCACTGGCCTGCCCGCGACCGAAGGCCTGGCGAGAGCAGTGCGGAGCTGTTCCGTGGCGGAGGAGTTCGGGATTTGAGAAACCGGACTGAAGGACCGGTTATCGCAAAAGACGCAACCGGTCCCGCTTTTAGTGCCATCCCGGTTGGGGCATGAAAAACCCCCATTCACCGCGATCTTGACAACAGGTCTTCCGAACCTGGATTTCACCGCTGCCCTGTAAGAAGTATAATGCCGCACTCACGCCTCGACTGAAAAAAAAGAGACAGTTTCACGGCAGCCGCATGAAACCGTCTCCGAAATTCGACTGATTGAAGTCGCCGGGCAGACCGTTTACTTCTTCGCCTTCTTTTTCGCTTCGCTCTTGAGATCGAGCGGATTCGACTCGTCGTCTGCA
Source organism: uncultured Fibrobacteraceae bacterium (assembly GCA_964529145.1). Lineage (GTDB taxonomy): Bacteria > Fibrobacterota > Chitinivibrionia > Chitinivibrionales > Chitinispirillaceae > JAFGNB01. The sequence continues at coordinate 4,110 of CAZGVZ010000281.1, forward strand.
GTATTGAGGTCGTTGAAATCGCTCATGATATCGACCGGCTTCGTATCGATAGTGCGTGTCTGGGTGGCCTCCTTTTTCCGAAGCTCCTTTCTGAGATCATCGATCTGATCCCTGGTCGTCATTTTGGGAGCGGCTTCCTCACCCTCTTTCCCCTTGGGAGCATCGCCGAGTTCAAGACGATCGATTCGATCCTGGATCTTCTCTTTCTGGAGAGCGTCATCGAGATACACCATACAGCTCTTCAGTGTTTCCACCGCGAGTTTCTTGTCGCCTTTTTCTTCATATGCGGAAGCGAGACTCTCGTAAAATGCGGGCTGCGAGGGATCCGCGGAAATCGCCAGTTTGTATTCGGTGATACCTTTATCGATATTTTTTTCATTTTTCCAGTAGATGGTTCCAAGTTCCCAGCGAGCGGTTCCGTTGCCTGGATTGGAGGCAACCGCCTGCATGAGGTAATTCTTGGCTTCTGCGTGCTTACCTGTGCTCACGAGACATTTCGCAAGATTGGTAAGCGCCTCCTCGTTCGAGCCGTCCATCGCGATCACCTCTTTGTACTGGGCGATAGCTTTGGCAAAATGGTTCGCGTTGTGGTACATCGCGGCCAGGTTGATGCGGGCGGTTATGTTGCCGGGGTTGTACTGTACCGCTTTATACAAAGCGCCGATCGCCTGATCGCTCTGATTGAGGTTTTCGTAGGCTATGGCGAGATTCGACCAGATTTCAGAGTTGCTGGGCTGGTATCTCAAAGCCCTTTTGAACTCATCGATCGCGTTCGAGTTCCTTCCCCACTGCAGGTACGCGAATGCCAGATTGAACTGAGCTTCGAAATTGTCCGGTTCACGGCTTACCACACCCCTGAACGCCGTGACCGCTTCACTGAACGCTCCCCTCTCGAGCAACTGCTGTCCCTTGGCCATCAGTTCCTCGATTGTCTGCGCATGCAGCTGCATGCCGACGATCAGAATCAATCCGGAAACCAGACTTCCCAACCGTGTAATCACATGTGCCTCCCTTCTTTGAGAAAAGACCTGAATCATGCCGTTTGAAGGAAACAGGGGATGGAAAACGCGCGCTCCTGTTTGAGCGGGAGCTTTTTCCTACTTGGAGCTGTTCCGATACGGGCAAGCTCCTCATGCACGACGAACCGCCGTCCTCCCCCGGTTCCAATGCATAAGTCAGGTATATGTTAAAATATAACCACGAATGAGTCCGTTCAAGCCTTATTTCTTTAAATGGGGTTGTCTGTCCTCAGGTCGTTTCCGCGCATGCTGCACACAATCTATTTTCATGATTTTTATCGTATTTTATCGCAAGGGAGGTATGCGCATGTCGCGGGAGCCGGAGAATTCGTACAGTAATCCGCTGCTGGAACGGTATGCTTCCGACCTTATGTCATCACTTTTTTCGCCGCGGAACAAATTTACCACCTGGCGCAGGCTATGGGTTGCCCTCGCGGAATGCGAGCGCGACTTAGGCCTGCCCATCACCGGTGAACAGATTCTGGAGATGCAATCCCACGTCGAGGATATCGATTTCGACAAGGCGCGGGAATACGAATCCAGGTTCCGGCACGATGTCATGGCGCACATCCACACGTTCGGGGATCGCTGCCCTTCCGCCCGCCCCATCATTCACCTGGGGGCGACCAGCGCCTTTGTAGGCGACAACACCGACCTTATCCAGATGCGCGAGGCGTTCCACCTGATACTCTCCCGAATGAGCAGCCTCATTTCACTCCTCCGGGATTTCGCCCTGACCTGGGCGGACCGGGCAACCCTAGGTTTCACTCATTTTCAGCCGGCGCAGCTGACTACCGTGGGTAAACGGGCGACGCTGTGGATCTATGACCTGCTCCTCGACTTCCGGTCCATCGAAAGTTTTGTCGACAATCTCCCTTTCAGGGGGGTAAAAGGCACTACGGGCACACAGGCCAGCTTTCTCTCCCTCTTCAACGGCGATCATGAAAAAGTGAAAAAACTC